>CAKVMU010000140.1 GCA_934773085.1 uncultured Candidatus Melainabacteria bacterium | reverse complement strand
GTACACAGGTTTCCGGAACAGTTGCAAAAATATACGTCGACTACAACTCCGTCGTAAAAAAAGGCGATTTACTTGCAGAACTTGACCCAAGCCTTTTTCAGGCAAATGTTGACCAATCAACTGCAAAACTGAATAACGCAAGAGCCACATATGCAAAAGCTGTTTCAACTTTGAACTACAAAAGAAATAATTATCAAAGATATCAACATTTGTATCAGAAAAACTACGTTTCAAAAGACGAAGTAGAACTTGCACTTTCAAACTACCAACAAGCGCAAGCCGAAGTTTCTGCTGCAAGCGCAGAAGTCTCTGCTGCACAGGCAACATTGAGCAACAATGAGACAAATTTGAGATATTCAAAAATCACATCTCCTGTAGACGGAACCGTCATTTCACGTGCGGTGGATGTCGGTCAAACGGTTGCAGCAAGCTTCAACACTCCAACTTTGTTTGAAGTTGCAAAAGACTTAACTCAAATGCAAATCGAAACAAGCGTCTCCGAGGCCGACATCGGCAAAATTAAAGTCGGTCAAAAAGCAGAATACACTTTAGACGGTTATCAAGACAGAAAATTTGAAGGTGAAGTTACACAAATTCGTTTGGCATCCACAACAACAAACAACGTCGTAACCTACACCGTAATCGTTTCAGTTAATAATTCCGAAGGACTCGTAATTCCGGGGATGACTGCTAATGTTTCAATAATTACAAACAGCGTTAAAGATGCTCTTTGTGTTCCTAATATAGCACTCAAATTCACTGCTGACCCTGACGGTAAAAAATACGAACAACAAGGCGTTTGGATTCAAACAAGAAGCGGGTTAAAGCGATACAATGTAACACTCGGAATCTCCGACGATAATAAAACTCAAATTATCTCCGACGAAATAAAAGTCGGTGACAAAGTCGCTATCGGCTCAAATTTTAACAACAAAAACAAGAAAGGAAACAGCGGACGTCCTCCGATGTAAACTATGGCATTAATCGAAGTTAAACACGCAATAAAAACATATCAAATGGGTGATGAAAGTTTTCACGCACTGAATGACGTATCTTTTTCCATCGATACGGGAGAATTTGTCGCCATAATGGGAACATCCGGTTCCGGCAAATCCACTTGTATGAATATGTTGGGGACACTAGACAAGCCAAACAGCGGAGAATACCACCTTGACGGGGTAGACGTATTTTCGCTTAATCCAAACGAGCTTTCCGATATTCGTAACAACAAAATTGGATTTGTTTTTCAAGGATTTAACCTCATTTCAAGAACTTCTGCAATCGATAACGTGCAACTTCCTATGATTTACAAAGGGATTCCCGAAGAAGAGAGAATAAAAAGAGCAAGAGAAGCTTTGAAAATTGTGGGGTTAGAAAAAAAAGAAAACAATATGCCTTCTCAAATGTCAGGCGGTCAACAGCAAAGAGTAGCAATTGCTAGAGCTATCGTGAATGATGCACCGCTTATTCTTGCGGATGAACCTACCGGTAATCTTGACACAAAAACTAGTATTGATGTTATGGAGTTCTTTGTAAATCTGAATTCAAAACTTGGTAAAACAATTGTATTAGTCACTCACGAACCAGATATTGCTGAATACACAAAGCGTATTATTAAATTTAAAGACGGAAAAATTGTTTCCGATATGCTAAAGGATGAGTGGATGAAACACAGGAGTCGTGAAACATGATAGACTTCAAGTCAACATTAAAAATCGCACTGAACTCGCTAAAAGTTAATAAAATGCGTTCAGCATTAACCAGTTTAGGCATAATTATCGGTGTTTCTGCCGTTATTATAATGCTTGCAATCGGAACAGGTGCTAACAAACAAGTTCAAGCAAATATGGAATCAATGGGTTCAAATCTCTTGACAATCCGTTCTGCGACTGCAAAATCCGGAGGCGTTTCAATGGGTATGGGCTCAAAACCTACATTGAGTTCCAAAGATGCTGAAGCTATAAAAAAGGGCGGACGTGGAATTGATGCCGTTGCTCCGGTACTAAATTCCTCAAAACAAGTTATGTACGGCAACCAAAACTGGTCAACCAGTATTTATGGAATAACAACTCCATACCTTTATGTCAAAAACTATGAAGTCGAACTCGGAAGAGCCTTTACTCCGGATGATGACAGAAATGCAACAAAAGTTGCAATTATCGGAACTACTGTAGAAACAGAGCTTTTCGGAGATGTCAACCCTGTCGGAAAAACGTTAAGAATCGGCAATGTACCATTTAAAGTAATAGGAACCCTAAAATCAAAGGGACAAATGGGACCGATGGATCAGGATGATATTATTTTTATTCCGCTGACGACCGCTCAAAGAAAGGTTTTTGGAACAGATTTTCCAGGCTCCGTCAGTCAAATTATCGTAAAAGCACAATCTTTAGAAGACACCGATATCGCACAACAAGATATTGAAGAAATTCTAAGAAGACGTCATAATCTCGGAAAAACACAGGTTAATGACTTTGAAATCAGAAACAGTGCAGAGTTTCAAGAAAAAATGAAGTCTACCGTAAGAACATTCGCAATACTTTTAGCTTCAATTGCTTCTGTATCACTCGTCGTAGGCGGAATTGGGATTATGAACATAATGCTCGTATCAGTAACTGAAAGAACAAAAGAAATCGGTATACGTATGGCAATTGGTGCACGAGCAATTGATATCCAAATTCAGTTTCTGATAGAAGCACTTGTCCTGTCCTTAATTGGCGGACTTATCGGGGTTATTGCAGGAATAATAATTGCACTGCTAATAGGAGCTCTTTTCGGAACAAGCATCGTAATTACAGCATCTCCGATACTTTTATCTTTCGGATTTTCCGGACTTGTCGGCATAGGCTTTGGCTACTACCCTGCATACAAGGCTTCTCTTCTGAATCCTATTGATGCTCTGCGTTATGAGTAAGGAATTCGTTCATCTTGTTTTTTATTTCACGTACATTTGCATACAAATTTTCTATATTTTCTGAATTTATTGCATCTGATATAAGCTTTTGACACTCTTTTATGAGATTACGTTTTTCCATCGCTCTAATCTTTTGTTTGCTTTTTACCTCTCCGAATTCAGAATAATCAATTTTTTCTTTTACCTTTTCTTTTGCTTTTTCTTTTGCTTCTTCTTTCTCAATCTTTGAATTACGAAATTCTTCAGCACACGACTCAACATGAGATTTATACTCATCTGCCTTGTTCTTCATATAAGAAATATACGGCATTGCATCCTGCAATACTTCTTTAATCTCCGAATCGTCGGCAAATTTAAGAATATTCGGAATCACAAGAGGATATCTCGGATTGTAATTAGAAACGATATATTTGTTATCTTTAAGTAAATATATCTGTTCTGGTTTGCCGGATTTTTTAACCGTGAATCTTGACAAACCCGTGTACTTATTTGAATTTACCGGCAAGAGTTGTACACTGATATCATCCTCATAATTATTAAAAGTAAGTCCTTTAATACCTAATGCAAACTCCGGAAAAGCTTTTCTGATTGCAATACCTTCCGATACCGGAATTTTCTTGAATATTTCATTAACTTTGTCATACGTCTCTGATGCCGATTCAAAAGCTGATGAGACAGCTTCCGGCAACGGAATTTTAGTTTCCACAAGTTTACTTTCATCCAAATAAGTTTCAATTGCTTTGGATAAACCCATCAACTTGAGTTTGTAAGTGCTCAAAAGTTCCTGAAAATCCGGAAGAAATTCTTCCTGTTGAATTTGAGCTTCATCTGCATATTTAAAATTATCCGGAATATAAGCAGGATAGTCTTTATTTAAATTGGAAACCAATTTTGAACCATCAACCGCCATAAACAATTTCAAAACTTTTCCGTCTTTATCATATTTTACAAAACGTTTTAAGTCATACTCACCTTCGGACGGAGTATAAACAATATACGAACCATCCGGATAGGTAAACGAATGTGTTTTCAAACCGGTTTGAAATCTACAACTCGGATATGATTTACGAGCCTCAAGTGCAGCTTTCGCCGGCAAAAGTCCTAATTTAAGGTCAATATCTTTGTGCAAATCTTCAATCTTTTTCATATCATCTGCCGGACCAAAAGGTATTTTTCCGTCCGGTAATTTCAAATCTTCATTACGATTAACTAATAAATACTTTCTGAACGGCAACATTGCTGCATCCAAGTCGTTCAAAACCCTTTCTAATCGATTATTGTAATCACCTTTTTCAATTTCTTCAGATGTCAAATACACACGCTCAGAAGGGTAACTTTTTTGAAGATTTTCGTCCTTGTTCTCTAACAAACGATTGTTACCGTCAAGAATAAAAGAATTAATTACAATTTTCGTTCCGTAATTTATACTTCTGCCTTTTCTCTCAATAATTCTTGTAAGATTATGGTATTTTTTACTTTCAGCTGAACGGATTAATATAGAAGTGCCTCGTTCTCCACAATTATGAAACGTTATCCCCTCACCGATTGTAACGTTCTTGAAATTTTCTTGAATCTTCTTAAGTCCTTCATCTGTTTTACAAGCCAATTTTGACATAATTTCTCTATAAGCTGACAAAATAGCTTCTACATTTCTTGACGTTGAATACTTTAGCGTTCCTGCAGTTTGTACCGGACCGGCTTTAAAGGTTTGTAATTTATGATTTGGTTGATAATTATTTATACTTAAAACTTGCATTTTTAGCCTCTTTGTTGAACTTAAAAAACCGTAAAATAATAATTTGCGCATCATCTGTTAAAACTTGCCACAGACTTAACATAACGATACACTTTATTGAATTGAAAAATTATTTGAGATATTCTGATAACGTGGTAGTTTATATTGGGTATTTTTAAATGGAAAAAGGTTTTGTAGAGAATGGCTTCATTATAGACTTGAGTAGTACTAAAAATACAACACAGCTTGTATTTGAACTTTCATCAAT
>CAKVMU010000139.1 GCA_934773085.1 uncultured Candidatus Melainabacteria bacterium | reverse complement strand
CTATATTTTGAATTTCCTATCTTTCCTTTTTACTTACATTTATATAAAGTTTTTCTTGTTTGAAGAATTGCCTTTTTGGAACTAAATCGTTACAGTCCTTAAAACTGTATGCACAAAGGATTTAAGCAGTATATACTGTGTATCTATAAAAAATATGGGTGCAAGAAATTGCACCCAATTATTTGTTTTTTATTCAATTATTGTATTGATTTTTAATGAATCGATTAGGTTTTTATCAACGGTTATGTCATTTTGTCCATCTATAATCATACCCTTAAGCTTTTGGATTAAGTTATCAACAAATTGAGTTGTTTGACGGCCGCCTTTATCGGTTGTCAAGTCTGCGATTGCATCATATACATCATCGGCAAGTTTGATTTTGTCATCCATTTTATTGTGAGACAACTCTTTTGTTAATTTTGATTTTGCAATTTTTGACTTAACGTCTTTTGAATATTCACCGATGTGTATTGCTTGAACACGGTTTCTCAATGCTTCAGGAAGTAATTTGAAATCATTCGTTGTTAGAACGAACATTGATTGTGATAAGTCAATATTTGCATTGTAATATTTATCTGTGAAAATTCTTTGGTTATCGAAAATAGGTAACAGTACATCTAATATAGAGTTGTCAGCTGCTTTTTCTGCTTCATCGAAACCGTATAGAACTTTTTTCGTGCCACCTTCAAGTTGTGCTTTTGCGATTATTCCAGGGGTTGCGCCGGAGTATGTTCTTTCAAAACCTGTAATCATTTCACCATTTTTTGCACCACCCAGTGAAATTTTCTTAAAGTACATTCCTAATGCATCTGCAATTGTTTTCATCAAAGAACTTTTACCTGTCCCAGGAGGGCCATCAAAACAAATAACAATCGGTTTATCACTGGAAATGTTGTTTAAGATATCAAAGTTTATTTCTTTCAAGAAATCATAAATTTTTTCCTTAGCTTCATCCATACCAATAATCTCATGGTCCATGTAATTTTTAACAGCTTCGAGATCAGCCGGAGTTTTATGTTCAGTCGTATTTGCTAATTTATCAAGTTGTATCAAGTCTTGAACCCTATACAAACTTCTTTCATAAGGTTGTCTTGCCAGTTCTTCTTCCGCTTCACGTTTTATTGTTGGATTAAGGATAGCTTTTACATTTTCTTTAATTTTTGGAAGCTTACTGCCCTCTGCTAGAGCACCTTTTGACATCTTAAATTGTGCTAAAACCATTGCGATAATAGCGACTCCTGATGCAATACCAACACCCCAAGATAGGTTTTGTTTTAGTTTCTGCTGTTTCTCTTTCTTTTGCTGTTCCTGAATCATTTTCTGCAAAATAACTTGATCGTTCATCGGTGGTCTGGTCATCACCGGAGCCGGTCTGTATTGAACTTGTTGTTTATCATCAGCTCTAAAATTTATAACCTTTGGGTCGTTATGTTGAAAACTAATATTTGCTACACCAGACATATTTACTCCTTACACATTGCTTCTAACATGTTAAAAACAAATTTATAAGAATAATTGCCATGTTTGTAAAGAATTGTAAAAATAAAGTCTAAAACCCTAAAGTTTTTAGAAAAAATGCCGATATTAATAGCATAAAGGAACTTAAAGGAAAGAAAAATGGGATTAGCCTGCTCACAAATTAGACTATTAACATTGACTGCCCGCAAAGCAGATTGCGAGTACGGTATCTCTGTCGATTCTATGCAAAAAATGGCATTGACAAGAGAGCAATCTCAGCTTTCAAAAGAGTATCAAAGCAAACTAAAATCAAAACAAGTTGCATATTATTCTAATGGTCAATACAACAAAATTAATTATAGCTATTTGATGGGATATGGTTCAAATTATACCACAGTGTTCAATCGTGACAATTACCCGATGAAATCTGACAATTCAATGGTTTTGGCAGATTATAAAGGGCAAGTTGTTCTGTCGGATTCTTATGCCAAAGCTATTACAAGTGTTTTGGGTTCTTCTGCGATGGATGGCAGAGGCAGAGGCTCAACATTCTCTACTGATAAAATTGCATCAATCTTGGCGGCTTTATGCACTGGATATTCAGTTGAGGATTTTCAGACTGTTATTGATAACGAAGGGTTATCATCTTCTTATGATGCAGATTCTCACAATACTATGACCGGTGAAAAAACAGGTACCAACAAGACTGTTGATAATTCAAGTGTTAAGACAAACAAGGTTCAAGCTCTTGTTGATTTTTATTATCCGATTTTTTCATCAGCAGCTGCAAACGGTTGGACAACAGAATACAATCAAGATATGTCAACCAATGAAGATTACATATCAGATGCAATTGTTACAGGTACTTTCCAATTGGAATCCGTTAATAATGCTGGTAATTATGAAGAAGGCACTTCTTTGACTTATTACGTAACACAAGGTGCAATTCAGACGAGAACAGACTCTGACGCAAGAGAAGAAATTACAGCTTGGTACAATGCAGAGAAAGAAAGAATTTCTGAGAAAGAAACTTATTTAGATTTAGAAATTCAAGATTTTTCAACCGAGTTGGAAGCTATAAACACTGAAATTCAATCAATACAATCATTAATTGATGATGCTATTTCTTCTGTATTTGATTGGGGTAGTTCATAATTAACAGGCAATAACTAAGAATTTATATTTTCCTTTTTCCTTTATATTAAAAAAGGCTTACTTAAGAGCAAGCCTTTCTTTTTTTATATTTATGTTTTAATTAAACATCTTTTTTTACTGTGCTTTTAATGTGAAGTTCACGAAGCTGTTGGATAGAAGCTTCTCCAGGAGCATCACTCATCAAGCATTTAGCACTTGCGTTTTTAGGGAACGCAATAACGTCACGGATTGAATCAGTTCTGCAAAGCAATGCAACGAGTCTGTCTAAACCGATTGCCAAACCTGCGTGAGGTGGTGTGCCGTATTGAAGGGCATTAACCATAAATCCGAATTTTTCTGTAGCTTCTTCTTCTGTCAAGCCCAAAGCTTTGAAGATTTTCTTTTGAACTTCTGAAGAGTGGATTCTTACAGAACCGCCGCCAAGTTCAGTACCGTTATAAACGATATCGTATGCGATAGACTTAACGTTACCCAAATCTCCGCTATCTAATTTATCCAAATCAGCAAGGTTTGGAGATGTGAATGGGTGGTGCATTGCCATATATCTGCCTTCTTCTTCAGACCATTCAAACATAGGGAAGTCAACAACCCAAAGAAGGTTGTGTTTGTTTTCATCAATCAAGTTCAAAGATTTACCGAAGTGTAATCTCAATCTTCCCATAATATCGTAAACAAGTTTTGGTTTGTCAGCTACGAAGAAGATTATATCGCCTGCTTGAGCGCCTGCTCTTTCTTGGATAGCTTTTGCTTGTTCTTCTGTTACGAATTTCAATACAGGTGATTTCGCTGTACCATCTTCGTTGTAGATGATATTAGCAAGAGCTTTTGCACCGAATGAAACAGCAAGTTTTGTAATATCATCAATATCTTTTCTTGAGTATTTAGCACCGCCAGGAATTCTGATACCACGAACAATACCGCCGTTTTCAAGAGTGTTTTTAACGATTTGGAATTCTGATTGAAGAATAATATCTCCGATATCAAACAATTCCAATCCGAATCTTGTATCCGGTTTATCAGAACCATATCTGTCCATTGCTTCTTGCCAAGGCATTTGAATGAACGGAGGCTTGATTTCAACTCCCGCAGCCTTGAATGCATCAACCAAAAGACCTTCAACAACATTGATTACGTCTTGTTGCTCAACAAATGACATTTCCATATCGATTTGAGTAAATTCAGGCTGTCTGTCGGCTCTCAAATCTTCGTCACGGAAGCATTTTGCGATTTGGTAATATCTTTCGATTCCGCCAACCATCAACAATTGTTTGAAAATTTGTGGAGATTGAGGAAGCGCAAAGAACTTGCCTTCTTGGACTCTTGAAGGTACCAAATAGTCACGAGCGCCTTCCGGAGTTGTTTTAATCAAAATAGGTGTTTCAACTTCCATAAAATCAAGTCCGTTCAAGTGATTTCTGACTGCTTGAACGATATTGTGTCTTGTTTGCAAGTTGTGAAGCATTTTTTCGTTTCTGATATCAAGGTAACGATATTTTAAACGAACATCTTCTGAAACATTTTCGTCGCCAAGAACGAACGGAAGAACTTTAGACTCAGAAAGAATCTCAACGTGTTCTGGATACATTTCCACTTGACCAGTAGGATATTTTTCGTTGTAAGTTTCTTCTGGACGTCTTGTAACTTTACCCTTAACCGTGATTACATATTCACTTCTGACTTTTTCAAAAGCCTTGTGAACATCAGGGTTAATTTGCGGGTTTGCAACAAGTTGGAAAAATCCGCTTCTGTCACGAAGTTCAATAAACAAAATACCGCCAAGGTCTCTTACTGTTGAAACCCAACCGGAAAGTGTAACTTCTTCGTTTATATTGTTTAAATTAAGTTCACCGCAATTTTTTGATTTCATTCGAGTTTTCAATTCTTCATCTCCCTATAAATAACTAATTATTGCCCTAAAATCGTAACAAAAACAGGGGGAAAAGTAAAGCGACTCACCTCTTCTATTAAGATATTTTGAGTTGTTGTATAATTGACGTATGTTCTATTTTGATGATTTTTACGGGAAAAAAGTATTAAAAAGTGATTTTATAGAGACAATAACTGCTTTTTTTACGACAAGAGTGGGTTTTGATTCTGAAAAACTCAATGCAAAGCGAGTGTTAACTCCGGTGCAAACGCATAGCGATAACGTGGAATTTGTTGATACAAGAACGGAATATCCAGATACAGACGGGCTTATTTTTACTCAAAAAGGTGATGCGGGTTATTTGAGGTTTGCAGATTGTACTCCGTTGATATTTTACAACCCCAAAACCGGTATTGCAGCGATATCTCATGCGGGTTGGCGTGGAACTGCGC
>CAKVMU010000138.1 GCA_934773085.1 uncultured Candidatus Melainabacteria bacterium | reverse complement strand
GTTTATACTTTTTCTCGAGCGTAGATGCTTAATGTTGTTAATATATGTAACAATGGTATTTTGCAAATGTTACAAAACTGTAAAAATGTGGAATTAATAGCCGTAGGATGCGGTAAATCGAAGATTTACCGCATCGTTCACCTGATTACTTGATTACTCAAACACATCAAGCTTGTAGCGTTACCGACCAGCCACAAAATGTATTTACCCCCACCTTAAGTAAAATTTTGTAACAAAAAGTATATACTTTCCCCAAATATAATATTTATATTATTAAATATAATTATGGTATGTATTGTGTTATAGATTACCGATAGGGCGGAAGTTATTTTCGCCCTATTGCTTTTGCAATATTGTTTTGAATAGAGTTGGCTTTAATAATATATTTTGACAATTGTTCGTATTTGTCGATATTCTCACCATACGGAATGTTCATTGTCATTAACTCGTCCACGCTTTTATTTATGTTTTCAAGTTTTGATAAGGAATTTCTTATCTCAAGACTGGACGAAAATTTTTTAGGAAGCTTTGACATAATTGCTTCAGTTAGATTAGAAAATGCTTTTTGTACAATGTTCAAATCTTTTTTTAATTTACCACCCCAGAAAATATTTGAGATGCTGTCAGAAATTCTTGCAGAAAGACTTTTTTCATTATAAATATCTAACAATCCTTTATAATCTTCTTCCAAGTTTTTCTTTCTGTTGATTAGAGTTTCTGCAAGATTAAAATCATGAATATCACGTGCAGCTTGAATTTGATGCTCTAAACTTTTCATTTCTTCTTCTGTTTTAGATATTTTATACTCTAATTTAAACAAATCGTCATCAACTTCTTTGTAAGCGTCTTCTTTTAAAAGGTTAAAATCATAATCATTTAATCTGCGAGTTTGTTCGGCAACTCCTCTCAGAGGCTGAGCTGCAGCTGTTTCATCCATTAAAAAGAAATTATTATTTTCCGCCGGTGCAGAAAACGGATTCTCTTTACTTATTTCAAATTTGTCTGTTTGATTACCTTCCATAATGCTATTATACTAAAAACCACTCATTACATCAATTATGCAACGAATCTGGATAACTCTGTTTTCAGCTTTTTTGCCGGAAAATAATCCGGTAATATTTTTAAACATTCATCAATATGCGCAGAAGCTTTGGAATAATCTCGCTCGTGAATATAGTATTTTGTAAGCATAAAGTGAAGTTCCGGATCATTATAAAATATGGATTTTGATTTGTCCATGTAATTCTTTGCGGCTAAGTAAAGTTTGTTTTCAAACATAACTCTGGCAACATATTTGTATGTTTCTTGATTAATGTCTGAGAGTAATTTCAAAGCTCCTAGAAGTTGTTCAACATAGTCCATTTTATTGTTTTTGAGCAAAAAATCCAAGTCTATTTCGAGAAAATTTCTAACTTCAAAATAGGTTGGATACTTCTCGATATATCCGGACAAAATATCAACGAATGCAACTCCCCAACGAGCTCTTGGGGAATCATTCGCCACAAATACACTTCTTGCTGCTTTTAAATCATCATCAAGAATTGCAAAGTATGCGTGTTCCAAACTCCCCGGAACAAAAGTTTTATCTGAATTTTCTGAAAAAAAGAACATATCTTATTCGTTAGGATTCTTTTTCTTTATAATGAAAGACTTTGATTTCTCAGGTTTTTCAACAACGATTTCTGTAGCTTCTGCTGTTGTTTCAACTTTATTATTGATTTTGACATTTTCTTCTTTTAACATGCTTGAAACTGAATCAACAGTGTTAACAGAAGTGTTTTTACCAATCAAGTTTGCTAATTTAATCTGATAATAGATTTCCTCTCTGTAAATCTTAACATCCTTATCAGCTTCAATAGCGAGTTTTACACTGCCATTCTTTGCTTCGACAACAGTTACTACAATGTTGTCGTTTATCATAACTTTTTGACCGTTTTTTCTTGAAATTACAAGCATTTTTATCCTTAACTAGTTTTTCTTAAAAAGAGGAAAACTTATATCATATCCTGAACCTGACAATATTACCTGACCTGCAAGATGTTCATCCAGATTGAAAATTATTGGAGCCAACAGATTTATTGTTGTTCCCTGTGGATTATCTTGCGGAATGGAAGCAATATTCATAACAAGCAGGCTTTCTACATTCTTAATTTTCAGTGCTTCTACTGCATTATCCGGAATATCAATGCTATAGTCTACATCCAGACTAAACACTGATACGACAGGAAATGCCAAAGCCGGATCTTCAACTGATTGAAGCCATTTGAAAAAGCTATCCTTGTTCAAATCAAGAATAACATATTCTCTCAATTCATTAAATCCGATAATAGGCAGAGCGAACTTAAAAATGCGCTCTTGTTCTATTTCAATTTCACCAAATCTTACTGTTTTAATTTTCATTGATTACCTAAAATCCCATGTTGTTTGTAAGCATTGCTTGAATAACTTGCGGGCTTAGTGAGGAGTTTCCAAGCATATTAAGCATTGCATTACTGTTATAATTGTTATTTCCGCCTGTTAACAATGAAATATCAGAAATTCCGTTATTAGCAATATTACCGAATCCGGCTCTTTGTAATGTTCTCAGAGCGGCAACTATTTCATCGTTAGAAGGTGTTCCTTCATTGTTATAACTTGAGAAATCTTTATATTCCTTGAATCGTTGAGGGTCTATATCTTCTGAACGATTGATTTCTCTCATCATGTTTTCAATCTTAAGTCTTTCGTAATCACTGCGAACTTCATCTGTGACACCTTTTCTTTTGTTATAGATTAGGTCTTCAATCGAAGAAGAGCTTGATGTTGCATGACATTTGTCCGGTGATTCAAGGCAGGTCTTGCCTTTTGTAGCATATTTATTCAAATTGCTGTTAGGGTTAGACAAACGAATCGCTTTTTCATAATTAGCTAGAGCTTCATTCTTCTTTCCGATTTGAGCGGAGGTCATTGCCATATAATAATATGCTAATGCGTTTGATGAGCCTCTGTTTATAATCGTATTTAATTTTGTATAACATTCAGAATAATTTCCTGCTTTATACAATCGTATAGCGTTTGAAAGTTCTGTGTTTGATGCCGGTTTTGAATAAGCCATCCCTATACTAGAGGATAGAACCAATATGCTTAACAACATCAAAAGTTTCTTTTTCATAATAACCCTTCTTAATTAAACAATTCTTATATTAATATACAACAGAGTTTAAAACTCTGAATACACCATATAATGGAATTATACTATATATTTATAAGGATAACAAGCTCGGAGTCAACAAATAATCGCCAAGTTCCTTTTCCAGCTTGACATTGAATCTCTCGTCGATTTCTTTGATGAAGTAGCATGGGCTTGTAACGTTTATCTCAATTATTTTGTTGTCAATGACATCCAGTCCAGCCATTTCTATTCCCATAGCGCAAAGCTTTTCGGCAACCGGTTTGAAATTGTTTAATTCTTCTTTTGTCAATTCAGATTTGACTAAAAAACTGTCAGAATGGTTGTTGAATTTGAAATCATCTTTCCCCGGTAATTTTTTCAAACTGTAAGGCAACACCTTATCGCCAAGTGTTAATACTCGAATGTCTCCTTGCTTAACCTGCGGAATAAATTCCTGTACCATTGCTAAGGTGGTTTCATTATTGGTTACAGTGTTTATGATTGTTCTTGTGTTAGGGTCGCCTTCGTAAAGATACATGACTCCTGAACCAAAGCAACGATTCAATGGTTTTAGTACAATTTGTTTTTTATCCTGCAAGAATGTTTCAATATCCTTGAGTGAACTTGTTACAATGCAATCAGTCATGTATTCGCTAAAATACAAGCTGTGCAATTTTTCGTTAAAACTTCTGATAGCTTTAGGAGAATTGATAACTTTAGGTTTTTGAACAAAATCAAATATATATGTAGCGTTGATATAATCAATATCAACAGGTGGATCTGGGCGAAACATTACCAAATCAAAAGAGTTGATGTCGCATTCTGTAAGAATATTTTTGTAAAAGATGTTGTCGTTATCGGTAAAAGCTTTGTAACACTTAGTGTACGCTGTTTTATTACGCAATGACAATAAAGGAATTGTTGTAATATAGACTTCGGAATCTCTGTCTAAAAATTCTTTAATAAGCCAAAAATTAGTAACTAATTTATTGAATTCAAAGTACTTAAGTTCAATTTTGTCAATAATAAAAAGTATTTTTTTCATATACAACTCCTCATCTGCTCAAATGTTAGCACCAAATATGTCTTTTCACAACTGCTCGTTTATCACGTTAGTTAACTCTGGATTTTTTTTCATTAATGGATTATTATATAAATAATTATATGAGTAGAAGAGCTTATAAAAAAGAGAAAAAAGAGTCATTTTTCCAGAAGATTGTAAACTTTGTTCTGACAATCATTGTTGCATGTGCAATAAGTTCTCAAGTGTGTACAGCTGCTAACAATAATCTGCGTTTGGCGCAAGTTAGCGATGCTCATTTCTCGTCATTTGAAGAAAATACTTCTTATAAATTCTTGAAAAAATCTCCGGAATTATTGGACGATGTTGTATTTCAACTGAATACGTCCGGTCCTTATGACTTTGTTATGTTTACAGGGGATTTGGTTAATAAGCCTAAAGTTAGTGAGTTAGAGAAATTTATTACTCACGCATCAAAGATAAATTATCCTTGGTATGCGATTGACGGCAATCACGATATTGCAATTGACGGACCTTTGACAAAGTCTAAGTTCGTTGAGGTTTTAAAGAATTCGGACAGCGCAATGAAATCAGATTCTATATATTATGCATTTACGCCTAAAAAGGGTTTCAGGGTGATTTGCTTGGATTCAATCATTGACTACAAATTGACCTCTAATGGCGAAATATCTGACGAACAAATGACTTGGTTAAAAGAAGAATTGGATAATCACTCAAAAGACGTTGTGGTTTTGTGTACACA
>CAKVMU010000137.1 GCA_934773085.1 uncultured Candidatus Melainabacteria bacterium | reverse complement strand
CTTCATAACTCATACTCTCCAATATTCAATATAATAAACACACTAACATTCTAACATATTTTTTGATTGTTTACATCTGTTTTGGATATAAAAAACCGGCTATCTGAATCTCTTCTCTGATTTAAGTTTTTGAAAATGTTCAACATCTCTGTATTTTATAACCGCAGCAGGATTTCCTCCTATTACCGCATAATCCGGAATCTCTCCGTGAACAACGCTTCCTGCTTGAACAACAACACCTTCACCAATCTTTGTCCCTGGGAGGATTAACACATTTGCGCCAAACCACACACAATCACCAATTTCCACTCCCTTTTCTATAATTTTTTTATCATACGGTATAGCGTTTCCGGAATCATAATTATGATTGTCAGCAATTATTAAACAACCCTTTCCTGAATGAAAATAATCCCCGATTACAACCCTACCTTTACCCACGATTTCCATACCGTTAAAATTTACATAGTTTCCTAATACTGTATTTCTTGTAACTTTAGAAAAATTTCTGCACCAAAAATTTTGTCCCACAGATTTTGCAAACTTCAAAACCTGAAAACCATATAATTTGGTAGCATAGTTATTGTACAACTCTCGTTTCTTATTTGTCCTTAAGCGACTATCAAGTATGTAAAACGAATTTATGGAAGCTAAAATCCCGATAACAAACTTTGCGAACTCATCCGGATTCAGAAGTGCGTAAAACCCGCCCAAAAGAAAATCAATAATCGTCTTTTTTTCGGCTTTGAGTCGAACCAAAGGTTTGATTTTAAAACTCTTTTTCAAATTATTTCTGTACAAAAAGTTCTCAAGTTGATTTTTGTATGCGTTATAATCCTCATTTGCAATCAAAGCGACATCAAAATCGAGATTTTTTATCTCAGATAGTGGAATACAAGTCTTATCCAAAAAACAATCTGATTGTGTGGAACCATACTTAATATTAACAATCCCAACGATATTCAATCCGGTTAAATCGTAATTTTTGAAAATTTCTTCACTTAACAAACCGGTGCCGTAAATAAGAACCTTTTTATTCTTATATTTTTTAACCAGACCGTCAATTTGCTTTTGTATAGAATTTTCTCTCAATAAATTATCAAACGTCATATTTTACCAATAAAAATTTTTTATAAATACATTCTAACTCGAATTAATAATATCACGCAAATTTTATAATTTAGAAGGTTTAAAATGAATATGAAAATAATTTCAATAAAACAACTTTTTTCAATATTCAAAAGTAACAAAAATGTACCGGTAAAAACTTCGAAACCAAAACTCTTTAACGGAGTCATCCCCAAATTACACACCGGCCCTGAGAAAGATTGTTTTCAAGCAAGTGCAAAAGATGTAAAGTTAGTTCACGCAAGACAATTGATGGAAGGAGACGTGTATAATATTGTTTCTAACGGCAAGGCAATCGGAGAACTATATTACGAACCACAGTGCATTTTTTGCGACAAATTACAAACAATTTTTCCAAAACACTTTTTTGACGAAAACGGAAAAATAAAACCAATTTTGAGTATAGATTTTATTGAAATATTTGACAATAAGAATCAAAGAAAAGGCATTGGCAGAAAAGTCATGCAACAAATGTTCCAAAAATCGTTAGAACTCGGATGTGAAGGAAGAATTACGTTAGAATCTCTACCATTTGCCAAAGGTTTTTACAGCAAGCTCGGATTTGATATTCCGGTAGCGAAAAAAGCAACATATGATGCAATTTACAAAAAATGCGAAAAGATTGCAAAATGTGCAGATATGTCACCAGAAGAGTTCAAAGAATTACTTGAAAGGAATTCTTGCCCAAACAAATTGAATGGCAAATTCAATGCCGACGGAATTAGATTTTTCGACCCAACCGATGAAAATATAAAACTGCTTTATAAGAGCTGAATTCAAAAAATAGGCTACGTTCGTACGTAATAAGAAAACTTTATAAAATCTTAATTCCGCTTCAATTTTCCGGTTATATAATTATTGTTATAGAGAAGGAGATTTAATTATGAGCGTATTTGAAGCTGGAATGATGGTATGCTTCGGCATTAGCTGGCCAATAGCTGCATACAAAACTTATAAAGCAAAATGTGTACACGGGAAAAGTTTTTCTTTTTCATGCCTGATTATGTTGGGTTATGTATTCGGAATAATCCACAAACTGTTCTACTATTTTGACTGGGTAATATGGTTGTATTTATTAAACATGTTCTTCCTGGGAATAGATATGTTCCTGTATTGGAAATACAAGCATAATCCACCACAAGAAGTACAGTAGGGACACTTATGCGAAAAACAACATGTTTACTGCCTCTAGCACTTGGAACATTCGGGCTTGGTTTAACCGAATATGTTATGATGGGAATCCTTCCGGACACAGCAAAAGCAATGCATTGCTCAATACCTATGGCGGGGAATTTTATATCCTTGTATGCGTTAGGAGTTGTTTTTGGCTCGATTTTATTGGTCATTCTCGGCAGAACTAAACCTTTGAAACAAATCCTTATAGCTCTTGCCACAATCTTCACATTCGCAAATTTGGCATTAGTTTTTGCACCAAATTATTACGTTTTTTGTGCACTGAGATTTATCGCAGGATTGCCACACGGAGCATTCTTTGGAGTCGGAGCAATCGCAGCCGGAAAACTTTGTGAGAAGAGTAAAACAAACCAAGCCGTTGCAACAATGGTTTCCGGTATGACCATCGCAAACCTGCTCGGAATCCCTTTCGGAACATTTATCAGTCACAACTTTTCTTGGAGAATTACATTCTTAATAGTAGGTTTATTTGGATTTTTTGTTCTATCCTCCATAATAAAACTAATACCTTACTTAAAACCATTGCCAAACACAGGTTTTAGGGGACAGTTCCGGTTCTTCAAATCGCTCGCACCATGGCTTTTAATAGCAGCAGTCGTTATGGGAAACGGCGGAATTTTCTGTATGTACAGCTACATAAATCCTTTGTTGGTAAATGTTTCCGGAATACAACCTAAGTATGTTTCTTTAATAATGGTACTTGCCGGAGCCGGTATGTGCATCGGAAACTACCTTGGCGGAAAACTCTCCGATAAATTTTCTCCATCAATCGTGGCTGGATATATTCAACTCTTAGCCTGTTTGTCCCTAATCGGAATGTTTTTCTTGTCATCCAACCCAATTATTGCAATAGTTTTAATGTGTATATGCACAGGTTGCCTATTCGGAGTTTCCGCTCCGCAACAAGTTTTGCTAATCGAAAATGCAAAAGGTGGAGAAATGCTTGGAGCTTCTTGCTCACAAATATCTTTCAATCTGGGAAATGCGATTGGAGCGTTCGTCGGCGGAATCCCAATTACTCACGGTTACGGATACAATTACACAGCATTACCTGCTGCATTCTTTGCATTCATCGGTTGTGCGTTGCTAATCTATTTTTACAGTAGGTATTCAAAAAGGAATAGACTTTAAAGAAACTCTTGAAAAACGTGCTTTTTTGAATAAAAACTTGAAAAAAAGAAAAATACATTACAATGGATATGTTATTTATGACAACCATACAAAGAGCTAATATATTTGATTTAAGGAGTATCAATGAAAAAACTTGTACTACTAACAATCTTATTTTCTATAATCGCAATGCCAGCTTTTGCATACGAAAAACACTATATTAAAAACGCCAACGGTAGAACCACAGGTTATACAAAATCTTACTCAAATGGAAAAACCGACGTTTACAACTCCAAAGGTCAAAAACAATACACTTACAAACGCAGTCCTAACGGAACTGTAACCAAATATTCCAAAACCGGCAAAAAACTGAGAACTTATAAATAAAACCTTGTGCGAAAATAATCCCCATAAAGTTTTAATATCTTATAAAGAGAAAACTATATAGATTATACCTGAGAAAATAACTATAAAGGCTTATTTTTCTTATTTTTTATTTGATTCAAAAAACAAAAAGACTATAAGAGTTATCTGAACTTGACAAGCATGGCATAGTATTTGTACAATAGATTCTGTGGTTATGCCACCATTTATTTTCACAAATCCTAATTTTTTAATTTTTTATCAAGGGGTATGAATATGAAAAAAGCTCTAATAATTGGTTTAAACAATTATTCATCATGTCCACTAAATTGGTGTTCTAATGATGCAAATGAACTATCAGAACTGATAGAAACGAATACTGACGGTTCACATAATTTTGATGTTTTTAAAATTATTGGCAATATTGACAAAAATCAAATGTATTCTGCAATAAAAACTCTTTTTGATGGTGATACGGATACTGCACTTTTATATTTTTCAGGACATGGTTCTTGTGAAAATGGAGGATATCTTTGTAGTACCGATATTCTAGCAGGTGATAGAGAACTCGGCGTTAGAATGGAAGATATTCTAAACATCGCAAATTCTTCAAGGTGTAAGAATAAAGTAATAATACTTGATTGTTGTTTTGCCGCAAAACTGGGTGAGCTATCAGCTTTTGGAGAGTGTTCACACCTAAGCAATGGACTTACCATTATTGCAGCTTGTAGAGAATATCAATATTCTGCAGAAAATAAAGAAATTCAACATGGTGTTTTTACAAATCTTCTGCTTGAAGGTCTGAGAGGTGGAGCTGCGGACATAGCTGGAAATATAACGCCAGCGAGATTATATTCTTTTATAGACCAGTCGTTAGGAGCTTGGGAACAGAGACCTGTGTTCAAAACAAACACCTCCAGGTTCATATCATTAAGAACGGTATCACCCAAAGTGCCAAAATACATAATAAGGAATCTAACCACTTATTTTGACAATTCTACTGATAGATTCAAATTAGACCCGTCATACGAATTTACAAATTCTCCAGAATATGAACCTATTTGTAAAAAACCATATGCTAACGAAGAACACGTTAAAATTTTTAAAGAACTACAACTGCTTGTCAGTGCAGGACTTGTAGAGCCAGAAGGTGCTCAGCATATGTATTTTGC
>CAKVMU010000136.1 GCA_934773085.1 uncultured Candidatus Melainabacteria bacterium | reverse complement strand
AGTTGTCTGACAAAGTAAAATCTTCTAAATACAGTGTGAAAATGAGTAAGGAAGATTTGAATATCGCAAAACTATCCGTTTCTTCAGAGGTTATATCTTCATATTTTAACATTATTCTGGCAGATGCTTTGATTCAGAACTATGAGGAACTGCTTTCAAACGTGAAAGAGTCAGTTAAGTTGAAGGGGCAGCTTTATGACGGCGGAATTATTCCGTATGACAATTTGTATACGACAGAATATGAAGAAGTTATTTATAAAAATGAGTTAAATACTTTTCTGAAACAACGTGAAGTACTGTTGCATCAGTTTGCAGTATTGAGAGGGGTTTCTCCGGAAAGTGGTGAAAATATTTCAAGGACTAAAAACCAAGATTTAAAATTCCCGTTTATTAAAGAACAAGAGATTTCTTCGGATGCGATTTATAACAGGCCGGATGTGATTCAGGCAGAGTTTGGTATAAAAAAAGCGGCGTTGGATGTTCGGGTTGCAAGAAAAACCTTTTTGCCATCCGTAAATTTAAACGAAATGGTCGGATTTGAATCAATTAAGGCCGGCAGAATATTTAATTGGGAAAGTACTGTTTATCAGCTAGGAGCAGGCTTACTTCTGGATTTGTATACCGGCGGGTACAAAATGTCTTATCTAAGATACAACAAAGAGCTTGCGATTGAAAAGTTGCATGAATACAACAATGTTTTGTTGAATGCTTTTTGTGAGATAGAAAATGCAATATCTTCTTTCAAAGCTGACTATGATTCATATGAAAATTTTGCTAATGCAATAGAAAAATCAACTCATTACTATAATGTTACAAAAATCAGATATGAAAACGGTACGGGAGATAAAATCGACGAATTGGCTGCGAGAAGAAAACTTCTTGTTAATGAGAATTCCGAATATAATGCAAAAGTCAGTGCGCTTGTTGATACAGTTGATATTTACAAATCATTAGGGAGTTCTATTGAATGAAAAACTTTATCAAAATGGTTTTAAAATATCACTATACAGTTATTGTAATGGCTTTGTTTATTCTAATTATGGGTGTTGTAACAATCGCCAAAACCCCTATTGATATATTTCCTGAAATAAATACTCCTGTCGTGACAGCTGTTTGGACATATACCGGCATGCCGGCAAAGGATATAGAAAGAAGAATTGTTACAATTGCAGAGAGAGCATATGTAACTAGTGTTGATAATATTGAACACATTGAATCTCAATCTTTGCTTGGGGCGGGGGTTATAAGGGTGTTTTTGCATCCAGGTTCAGATATAAATACCGGAATTACTCAGGTCAGTGCAACTTCTCACGTTTGTATGAAGACAATGCCTACAGGGATTATGCCGCCGAATATTTTGAAATATAAACCAACAACGATTCCGGTTTTGCAGGTCGTAATATCTTCACTCAAGCTTCCGATACAAAAGGTTACGGATATTGCGCAAAACAATATTAAGGTGCAGTTGACTAAGGTTGAAGGTGCTCAAGCTCCATTGCCAATGGGTGGAAAAGTTCGTCAAATTATTGTTGATTTGGATATGCAAAAAATGGAGGCGAGGGGACTTACACCGGCTGATGTAACTAAGGCTGTTGCTGGGCAAAATGTTATTATTCCGTCCGGTAATACCAAAATTGGCGATAAGGATTATTTGATATCTTTGAATAATGCAAGTTCTACTGTTGATGAGATGAATAATTTTCCTATAGTTTCTCCAAAAACAAACCAAGTTGTTTATCTTTCTGATATCGGGTATATTCATGACGGAAATGCAATTCAGACAAACATTGTCCGCAAAAATGGTGAAGCAGGCTCTTTGATGACGGTATACAAGTCAGGAACTGTTTCTTCATTGAGCGTTGTTGATGGTACAAAGAAATTATTGCCGATAATTGCAAAAACGATTCCGAGTGAAGTGAATATGCAGATTTTGTTCGACCAATCCATATTCGTCAAGGCTTCCATTAGAGATGTGATATTTTCCGGAACCCTTGCCGCAATCTTAACGGCATTGATGATATTAATCTTTCTCGGAAGCGTGCGTTCGACTTTTATTATTGCCGCATCAATTCCTTTGTCCGTTCTGTTTGCGGTTATTTGTTCTTCTTTATGCGGTCAAACTATTAATATGATGTCTTTGAGCGGTTTAGGTTTGGCTATTGGTATGTTGGTCGACAACGCAACTGTTGTAATCGAAAATATTTTGAGAAATAAGGCTGCAATGAAATTTGCTTCCATAAAAGATGTTATATATAAATCAACTTCTGAAGTAGTTGTGCCGACTCTTGTTTCTACGTTATCTATATGTATGGTATTTGCGCCGATTTTCTTAATGGAAGGTTCTACGAAGTATCTGTTCATTCCGTTGGCTATGTCTGTAATATTCTCAATGCTAGGTTCTTATATTTTATCAAATACTCTTGTGCCGGTACTTGTAGATAAACTCTTGAATAAAAAAGAAAATTTAAATCCGAAGTCATTGTTGTTTAAATTGAACAATGCTGTTAATACAAACTTTGAGAAGTTTAGAAAAAAATACAAAAAATTCCTTGTAAAATCAATAATGAAGCATTCACAGAAGGTCGGAATTATCTATGGCACAGTTGTTTTATCAGCGCTTATTCTGATTCCTTTTATAGGTCAAAATTTCTTCCCAGAAGTTGATGCAGGACAAATTCGACTGCACGTATATGCGCCTCATGGTACAAGAATTGAAGAAACAGCAAGAGAGTTTACAAAAATAGAAAACACCATAAGAAAAACTATTCCTGCTCGAGAATTGGATACAATATTGGATAATATCGGTTTGCCAGCAAGTACACTCAATCTGGCATTTATGGACAGTTCTCAAATTGGAGTAGGTGATGGTGAAATCTTGATTGCGTTGAAGAAAAATCATAAACCGACAAATCAGTATGTGAAGAAGCTCAGAAAAAATTTGAATAAAGAATATCCGGATACTGTATTCTTCTTCCAAAATGCGGATATGGTGGGTAAAATTCTTAACTTTGGATTGGCTTCACCTGTTGATATTCAGATACAGGGAAAAAATATTGAAGAGAATTATAAATTGGCTCAAAAAATGCTTGCTGATGTAAAAAAAGTTCGTGGGGTTGCGGATGCTCATATACATCAGATTACAGATTCTCCGGAAATCAAAGTTGAAGTTGATAAAACCAGAGCAAGTATGATGCATTTGTCTCAAGAAACTGTTTCAAGAAACGTTTTGACCGCTCTTACGTCAAGCAGTCAGGTTGCACCGAACTATTGGGTAGATCCGCAAAACGGTGTTAACTATACTTTGGCACTCAGAGTTCCTCAATATCGTGTTGATACGGTTAAGAATGTTACTGATATTCCGGTTGCGTATGCTAATAATAATCCGGTAAGATTGGCTAATGTGGCATCTGTCAGCTCAGCAAAAACAGAAAGCGTAATAAATCATTACGATATAATGCCGGTTTACGATATATTAATTAACATTCAGGATAGAGATTTGGCGGGTGTTACCAAAGATATTAATAAAGTGATTAAAAAATACGAGAAGCAAGCTCCTAGAGGTACGTTTATTAATCTTTTGGGACAAGCAAAGTCAATGAATTACGTGTTCTCATCTTTGCTTTCAGGATTAATGCTTGCATTGATTCTTGTATATTTATTGATTGTTGTAAACTTCCAGTCTTGGAGAAATCCTTTTATTATTATAACTCCTGTTCCTTTGGCATTGTCGGGAATATTATGGATGTTGTTTGTGTCAGATACAACTTTCAGTGTGCAGGCATTGATGGGCTCAATTATGGCAGTTGGTGTTTCTTGCGCAAACTCTATTCTTGTTGTTTCATTTGCAACGGATAAAATGCGAGAAGGATATACATCCGTTCAGGCTGCAATTCAGTCAGGATACACAAGATTAAGACCGGTTATTATGACAGCTTCTGCTATGATATTGGGTATGATTCCGATGGCATTGGGAATCGGTGAAGGCGGAGAACAGAATGCTCCGATTGGCAGAACTGTTATTGGTGGACTCTTATTTGCAACTTTTGCAACTCTTGTAATTGTGCCGTTGTTGTTTGCTATGTTTAATAAAAATAAAAAATTCGAGGTAATGAATGAAGATTAATAAAAATAAAATAATTGTTGTTGTAATAGTTTTATTCATAATTGGGATTGTACCGAAATTGGTCAGATATGTTACAACATTGATTGACTCAAGGGAATCTAAATATGTTGCGATAGTAGAAGCTCCGCAGATATCTTCTGGGGAAGAAAATTTGGAGCTTTCAGGTGAACTAAAACCGTATTTGCAAACAGAAATATATTCAAGAATAAACGGACTTGTTTTGCAAAGGTTTGTACAGTTGGGAGAACACGTTAAAAAAGGGCAAGTGCTTGCAACAATAGACACTCCGGATTTGGATGCAGAGGCCGCAAGCGCAAAATCAGCGTTAATATCTGCAGAAAAACATTTAATGGAAACAAAGTATCAGTATGATTTTTCAAAACAGACTTACGACAGATACAAAAAATCTGCTGTGGACGGAGCTATCTCTAAGCAAGAGTTAGAATCAAAGTTTAATAGTTTCAAGACCTCAGAAATGAATTATTTGGGAGCTAAAGCAGATGTAGAAAAAGCTAAGCAGGATTTAAACAGATTGACTGCTTTGCAAGGGTATAAACGAGTAGTTGCGCCATTTGACGGAATTATAAGTAAATATAACGTGGATGCAGGCGCTAACGTCGTTGCAGGCGGAAGTTCAACAAGTACTTGTTTGTTTGAGATTCAGCAAATTGATAAATTCAGAGCAACAATTTTTGTTCCACAAAGTTATGTGAGCAGTATAAAAGATGGTCAAACTGTAGAGGTGTATGTTCCGGAAAATCCTCAGCAGAAATATAAAGGATATGTTTCGCAAATTTCGGCAAGTTTAGACAATGTATCTAGAACAATGGAAGTGGCTTTGATTATTCCAAATGACGGTAACAC
>CAKVMU010000135.1 GCA_934773085.1 uncultured Candidatus Melainabacteria bacterium | reverse complement strand
TTATACCTACAGGTCTTCCTTTTGAACCGACGACTGGATTGATTTGTTAGGCAAGAGCTACGCACGTAGATATTCTGGCGGAAGACAGAGGTGAAAACTACCGGTTGGAATTATACCTACAGGTCTTCCTTTTGAACCGACGACTGGATTGATTTGTTAGGCAAGAGCTACGCACGTAGATATTCTGGCGGAAGACAGAGGTGAAAACTACCGGTTGGAATTATACCTACAGGTCTTCCTTTTGAACCGACGACTGGATTGATTTGTTAGGCAAGAGCTACGCACGTAGATATTCTGACGGAAGAGGGGTAAATATATTTTGTCATGCTGAACTTGTTTCAGCATCTTATCAGCCGATAGGTTTTATACTTCAGCCAAATATATACACCCTGAACAGGCAGTTTAGAGCAATTCCCTAAAACTATTGCTACTGCCCCCTGAGGGCATTTTCGAGAGCTTTTTCCAAAACTTCAATCTTAGATTCCAGAACTTTTACTCTTGAAGACGATTCGGATGACAAAACAGATTCTTTTTCCAATTCTCGTTTGTATGAGTCCAGTTTGGAATTTTTGACTTTTAGTGAAAATGCCATTAATATAATTCCAAAAAGGAATCCGGCAATAAATATTAATGCGTATAAAATATATGTATTCATACCCTTATTGTACAATAAAAATCTGCTTTGTGGTAAAATCTAGTTAAGGAATCCAACTGTGAAAACGCATTGTATACTTTAAGGTTTTGAACACGAAAAAGTATAATGTAATAAAGATGAGGGTTATAACCATTGGGTGATGAAGATAAACAATTTGATGCCACCCCCCAAAAGCTCGAAAGAGCACGAAAAGAGGGACAGGTAGTTAAATCAAAAGATGTGTCAACAGCACTGTCGCTTTTGGTTATGTTTACTTTCATTTATATGCTTTCGCCAATGATTTGGCAGCTCATTGTCGGGCTCTTTCGGACTCTTTATGAACAAATTCCGAATCATTCTTTGGAGCAAGTCGGTATAACTTATATTTTAACAGTAACCTTGATTCCTGCAGTATTGATTATTGGCTCAATTCTTATTGTAGCGGCAGGAGTTGCAATTCTTGGTGACTTTATCCAAGTAGGGCCGTTGGTAGCTACAGCTCCGCTGGTTCCGAAATTAGATAAATTGAATCCGACAAAATATTTCAAAAACCTTTTTCAGGTAAAAACATTGTTTGAGCTTGGAAAGAATGTTGTTAAGGTTTTTATATTAGGTTTAGTCGGTTGGTCTGTATATAAACAGCATTTGGAAGCTATTCTTGGACTAGCTGCAATCGATAACAATTTTGCGGTAATGATTGAGTTTGGTAAGCTAATCGTTGAATTTATTTACAAAGCTTGTATAGCTTTTCTTGTGATAGCTGCGGCTGATTATGGTATGACAAAATGGAAATTCTTAAAAGACCAGAAAATGTCTTTTAAAGAGATAAAAGACGAGTATAAAAACTCAGAAGGAGATCCGCATGTGAAGGCTGCTCTCCGTCAAAGACGTATGCAAATGCTGCAGAGAGGGGCAATGGACTCAGTTCCGGATGCTGATTTTGTTGTAAGAAACCCTATTCACGTTGCTTGTGCCATGAAATATGATGCAGAAACGATGCAATCACCGACATTAACTGCAAAGGGAACTGAGTTGATAGCAAAACAAATTATTGAAATCGCAATTAAACACAATGTTCCTGTAATTGATAATCCGCCGGTTGCACGTGCGCTTTTTAGGATGGTGGATTTGAACCAACAAATACCTCCGGAATTATATAAGGCAGTAGCAGAAATTTTACTTTTTGTGTATGGGTTGAAAAAAGATAAGTAATTCGGATGATTCCCTGCTTAATAACTTGAAAAAATATCAAAATCAATGTAAGATTAAGTAAGGTTAGTTTAATAAGAGAAGATGGATAATAAGACTTTAATCAAGCAGTACGTAGGTATTGTACAAAAGATAGCCAAAGTAGAGCATAGACGTATACCAAACCATATGATTGAGTACGAAGAATTGGTTAGTATAGGTATTATTGCTATACAAACTTTGATTAAAGATAAAACAGAAGAACAGCTTGCTCGTTATAATGATGCGTATATAGGAACTGCTGTAAGGTGGGCGATTCGTAATGAATTGAGACATCGTTACAAATGGTACACTATGAAGCATAAAAAGGACGAGGCTGATCCATATATTTCTGATTCGATAGCTTCAGAAGGTTCCTCAGAAGAAGATATGGGATTCTCAATATCACCGAACAAAGTTAGAGAAGCTGTTTATGAAACAATTTTGTCAATCGACGGTTTAGCTGCAGCAGCAACAGATAATGCTTCTCCGTTTGATTTTATCAAGGATACATCTGCAATGCCGGATGAACAGGCTGAGATTGTTGAGATGAGCAAACTTATCAAACAAGCGATAGCCAAGTTGCCACAAAAAGAAAGAACTGTAGTTGAGTATCGTTTTTATCGTAATATGCAGGCGAAAGACATTGCTACAATGGTAGGATTGTCACCTTCAAGAATTACAAGAATAATACAGTTCTCGCTCAACCAAATCAGAGAATACCTAAAATCACGTGGTAGAGTCGATTACTAACCCTTGTATGCTACCAGAATTCCCCCTGGGACTTCGACTATTTCGTATTGAAATTCATCATCTGCATCGACTGCATCTATAAATGTTTGAACTTTTTCTGCATGAGAAATTATGTTGTCGGCGACAATAAGCGCTTTTTCTGTTAGATGTGGTTTTATAATTTCAAAATATTTAACGTATTCACGCTTGTTTGCATCAATAAATACAAAGTCGAACTTTTCGTTTTCGTCAAAAGCATTCAAGCATTCGCATGCATCACCTTGAATCGGTCTTACAATATCAAGTACACCGCATTTTTCAAAGTTAGCGATAGCGATGCTTTGACGTTTTTCGTAATATTCAATTGTAGTAAGTTTCCCGCCGGTCTTTTTTAGAGCTTTTGCAATCCAGAGTCCGGAATATCCATTAGAGGTCCCGATTTCCAGAGCGTTCTGTATGTTCATCATTTTGATAAAACTGTTTATTAAGACGCCGGTTTTTCTTGGTATATTCCAAAATTGTTTTTGAGTTACTTCCAATTCGGCGAGTGTTTCGGCTGTAATTTTATCCATTAAAATGTCCATTTAAGACCTCTATTCAAATAATTTAACTTTGTTTGCTATTATAATATCGTTTATTGGAATGTTAACACTGTATGTTTTTAGAATTTTTCCTTTCGATAAATCTACGATAGTGTATTTATTTGTTTTGATATCAGTGATAACACCTAAATTTGTGTCAGGAATCTTGTTGAATCCGGTAGAAAAACCGCCGGTATTCAAGTCGATAGTTTCCAATACTTTGTTTGATGTTGTGTCAAGTTTTTGAAGACGGTTGTTTTGCGCTCCAAGAACGTATAAAAAGTCTCCGCATAATTGCATTGAAATAGGTTTATTTACTGTTGTAAACTCGCTTTCTAATCCCAATGTTGAGTAATCAATTACTGCTATACGGCTTTTTGTTCTGCTTGCGATATAAAGCTTATTTTTAGCAAAAGCCAAAGAAGAAACGTTCGGGAAACGACCTATATCTTTTAATTCGTAGTCGTTTTTCATCTCGATAGCCCAGATTTCGTTTTTGAGCTTATCTACGTAGAACAATTTGTCATCACTAAGGAGTAATTTTTCGCAATATCCGTTAACCTTGATTTTTTGAACCAAGGACATAGTTTTTAAGTTGATTACAAATATAGTAGAAGTATCCGGAGATGTAACGTAAGCCTTTTGAGAAGCTTCATCGACAAGGATTTCTTCCGGATTGGAAGGTAAGTTTATTTGCTTGATGAATCTGGAATCTGCAACAGAGATTACGTCAACAAATGGTCTGTCATAAGATGTAACAAGTAAAAACTTGCCGCCGGAAACTGCTTCAATATCTACCGGAATAGATTTTTGAGCCAAAGAATATTTAGGAGAACCTTGAGCCGGATCTATTACTTGAATATTCTTTGAGTAGTTTGTTGTAATGTATAAAACTTTATTTTTAAGTTGTGGTATTAAGCTTGGGTTAACAGCAGGTTCTGTTTCCGCCAAGAATTCTTCAAAACTTTCTTTTGTACTAAGTTTAATAATATCTTCACTTTGGGTGTCGATTTTTAAGTTGCCTATAATCCCCTTGATGTTTTCTGGAAGTACCAACCCACTCGGAACAAGCATATCTTGAGGGAGAAGCCCCGTTCTTACTTGAAGTTGAGGATTCGCTTGATGTAATACTGTTCTGTTGCCGGAACCATCCGTAAGCACTTTCATCAATACGAAATCGTTGTTAAATATAACAATATCCGGTTTTTGGTTTAATTCCTTATGTGCAGGAACGGATTCTTTTACTTTTAGAGTTGTGACGTCAGAGAACAAAGACGGAAACAACGGTAAATATATTGTGTTATCCGGTAAAATGATTACTCCGTCAAAACGAATATCTGTTCCCGGAACTGTTTTGTTTATGTAGTCACGAACTTCATCCGGAACCTTTGCAGCGAATGCGCAGGTGCAAGTAAATATAAAAATCCCAAGTAGTAAAATTAGTTTACGCAAAATACTTCCTCCAAAACAATTTTACCACAATTTCTTTTATTTAAAAACACCTTTTAATCTTTCTTTGACACCCATATTTGCACTTCTGTTTGTTTGGATTTCGTAAAGTTTTTGATATAGTGCTTTTTCTTCATTTGAAATATGCGTAGGAGTTTTTACACCGATGACGACCACATGTTCACCTCTGACGGATGGTTTGGAGATGTTCGGAACTCCTGCATTTTTGATTTTAACTGCTTCTCCGTTTTGAATTCCCGCAGGAATTGTTATTTCTCGTTCACCGTCAAGAGTTTTTATTTTAACTGTATCGCCCAAAACTGCTTGAGCCGGAGTGATATCAAGTTTTGTAAATACGTTTACACCTTCTCTC
>CAKVMU010000134.1 GCA_934773085.1 uncultured Candidatus Melainabacteria bacterium | reverse complement strand
GGTACTGTTTAGTAAAGTCTTCGCTTGCTTGTTTGTCAATTGCAGCGCCTTCAAACTGTAATCCGGAAACAGAGATTACATCGCCTCTTGAGTAATCAACACCTGATGCTGAAAGAACAAGGTTTTTCAATTCTTCTTTTTCTGAATCTGTCAAAATTTTGTTTACTGCGACAGCGATAGACAATCTTTTGATTGTTCCCGGTGCATAAATTACTTGTTTAACTTCTTTTGAGACATTGTAATTTATTGCGGTTTTTTGTTTTGAGTAATTCAAATTTCTTTGATTAACATTTGTTGAATTTGGTACAAGGTTAGGATTTTCGTATGTTTCAACTTCTGTTTGTGAGCTTGTAATAACACCTTCGCCCTTGTCATTGATTGGCATATAGCTTTCAATGGTTGATTTTGCAGAGTTAAAATCTATATCAGCGTTAACTTGTACGGAAACATTACCTTTTCCGACAATTTTTTCCAAAACGTCTGCCACTTTTTTAGCGGTTTGTTTTTCCAAGTTTGTTTTGAAACTTTCCATATCCGTTGAGTTTTTGGAAGTTTCGTCAGACAAACTGTTTCCGTTTTGGTCGGTTATGAATACCTGTTCCGGAGTCATTCGTGGAACTGAGTAAGCAACAAGGTTTTTGATAGCTTTAACTTGTCCGCTTTTGAGTTTATAACCAGGTTCTAAAACCAACATTACGGATGCAGTCGGTTTTTCGTCTGTATCTTCAAAAATTGAACGTTCCGGTTCTGCAAGTTGAACTTTTGCGTACTTAATCCCTTGAATCTTCTCGATTGCACGGGTAATTTCGCCTTGGAAAATTCTTTGTTTTGTCAATTTGTTTTTGAAATCAGTTGACCCCAATTGCATATCATCAAGGAGTTCAAAACCTCCGTCGCCGTTCTTGATTAAGTCGTTTTCGGCAACAAAAATACGCATATCATCTCTTGTTGAAGACGGAACAAGAATAGATTTTTTGTCTTCTGAAAGTTTGTATTGATACCCGTTTTTCTTCATGTTTTCAACGATATTCAAAGCGTTGACTTCATTTAAATCTGAATATAAAACAACCCAGTCCGGCTCCATTGCTTTTGACAGGAAGAAAGTTGCGGCGATAATTGTTACTACAATTAAAGCAAGCATACCAAGTTTCTGCCCGTCGTCTAAACCGTTCCAGAGCTTTTTTACGTCATTAGCTAATAGTGCAAAATAATTATTTTCCATGTACTCCCCGCACACAATTGTTCACTATAAATAATATCCTATATGCAAAAAAGTTTCAAATTGTTAAGTTTTTGTAATGCTGAAGGATATTTGAATCGTTCTAACCCAGTGTTTGTCCAACTTTCAGAATCAAAGGAAGTTTACCTTTCTCTCTTATCAATCGTTCAAACTCTGTTATGTCAACGGAAATTGCATCAAATGTGTTGTAATGCATAGGAATTACTCCGCTGACTCCGAGCCATTCTGATGCGATTATTGCATGTTCGATATCCATTGTAAACTGTCCGCCAATCGGCAGTATTGCTACATCCGGTTGATACAATTCTCCGATTGTTTTCATTTCTTGAGTCAAAGAGGTGTCTCCGGCATGGTATACGGTGTGTCCTTCGATTTCAAACACATAACCGCAAGGATTTCCGCCATAAATGCCATCCGGTGTAGAACTTGAGTGAAATGCAGGTGTCGCAATTACTCTTCCCCAACTGTAGTTTTGCCAATTTCCCACTCCGATTCCGTTAGTTTTTGCACCTTTATTCGCACAATAATTCGCTAATTCATATATTGCGGTTATTGTTGCACCTGTTTTTTTTGAAATCTCAATTGCGCTGCCCAAGTGGTCTCCGTGTGCGTGGGTTACGAAAATATCGGTAACTCCTTGCGGATTGTAATCCGGACTGCATACCAAAAACGGGTCGATTAAAATTTTATTCCCACTTTTTGTTTCAATTTCAAAGCAACTGTGTCCCAAATATTTTATACTCATTATTATTTCCCTTTTTATTTAACCGATATTTGCTCTGTCCATCAGTTTTCTTAATCTCTTGTACTCTTTTCCCCATTTTTGCATAGATTCAATAACCGGTCGGAGAGTATATCCGATATCTGTAAGATAATATTCCACCTTAGGAGGAAGTACATCATATTCTTCCCGCACAATAAGTCCGTCTTCTTCCATTTCTTTAAGGCAAGCCGTGAGAACTTTTGCGGTACATCCGAGATTCTTTTTAAGTTCAACAAAGCGCATTTCTTTTTTTAGAAGTTCTTTTATGACAAGAATCTTCCACTTAGCTCCTACAAGCTGTAATACGACACTAACAGGATTTGTAGCTAAATCTTTGTACTGCATTTCTCCCTCGAAACTATTTATCTTCTTTATTTTTTTCTGCAGAACTCCATAATTCTGACAGCTTTTCTTTCACTCCGTATCTGCCAAACCACTTGAGAACAAAGCGTTCTTCATATCCCAAACCGCCGTTAACTTTGCTGAAGCTTCCGATTAGATAAGTAGCTTCAGATATAGAAATTCTTATTGTAACGTGAGGTTGAATATTTTTTGAAGGGTCCATCCAAATCTTGATATTGTTGTACTTTGCGGTATTAACGCTTTTTATGTTGTGAGCGTCGGACTGTTCCTGTACAATAAAGCTCTTTAAACTGTCTTCCATATCTTTGAATGTTGCCATCTTAAAAAAATCCTTAATTATTTAAACTGTGAATTGGTGCCGGAATATGTCCGCCTCTGTTAACAAAATCCGCTGATGAGAGTTTGTTAATATTCATAATCGGAGCTTCGCCCAGAAGTCCTCCGAACACTACTTTTTCTCCGACATTTTTGTTTGGAACCGGAATAAGTCTGACCGCAGTGGTCTTCTTGTTAATCATACCTATTGCCATCTCATCTGCAATCATACCTGCAATTGTTGAAGAAGGTGTATCTCCTGGGATTGCAATCATATCAAGTCCCACCGAGCAAACACATGTCATTGCTTCCAACTTATCAAATGTAAGATGTTCGAGGGTTGCAGCCTCAATCATTCCGGCATCTTCTGATACCGGAATAAACGCTCCGGACAAGCCTCCAACGTATGAACTTGCCATTATTCCGCCTTTTTTAACCGCATCATTAAGCATTGCCAAAGCCGCAGTTGTGCCGTGTGCACCGGCATGTTCTAAACCCATCGCCTGAAAAATTTGTGCAACACTGTCGCCGATAGCGGGAGTTGGCGCTAAAGAAAGGTCGATTACACCAAAAGGTACGTTCATTTTGTCCGCAAGTTTTCTTCCGACAAGTTCGCCCGTGGTGGTAATCTTGTAGGCGGTTTGTTTAATTTTGCTTGCCAAAACACCCATATCAGCATTTTTGTGTAAATCTGCAATAGCTGCTCTCACTACCCCAGGTCCGGAAACACCAATGTTAAGTGCACATTCCGGCTCGCCGTATCCGCAATAAGCACCTGCCATAAACGGGTTGTCATTAACGGAATTGCAGAAGCATACAAGTTTTGCAGCCCCGAGCCCGTCTTTATCCTGTGTCAAAAGCGCAGATTCTTTGATGATTTCAGACATTTTTAGTACGGCATCCATGTTAATACCGGCTTTGGAAGAAGCAACGTTGACTGATGAACAAAGTCTTTGGGTAGATGCCAACGCTTCCGGAATGGATTCAATCAGTCCTAAATCTCCAGAAGTCCAACCTTTTTCCACAAGAGCAGAAAATCCGCCGATAAAATCGATTCCAAGATTCAATGCGCATTCATCCAAAGTTTTCGCTATTTTTACATAATCTTTTTGTTTGCAGCTCTCGCCGATGATGGAAATTGGTGTAACTGCAATTCGTTTGTTAACAATCGGGATTGAATAATCGTTCTCGATATCATTTGCGTAACGAACTAAATTTTTTGCATATTTATCGAGTTTGAATTTTATTTTGTCACAAACAGTGTTTATATCTTCCGAAATACAATCACGCAGGCTTATCGCTAAAGTTACGGTTCTGATATCGAAATTGTGTAACTTTATCATATTAATTGTTTCTAAAATAAGATTTTCGTCAAATATTGTCATGGTTACTTTAGTATACCATATTTAAATTTTTTGTGTATAATTGGGTGTAAATAAGTCATAAGAATGACGGAGGAAATAACATGCTGGTAATAATGAACCCTAACGCAACTGAACAAGAAATAATGCGTGTTGCAATGTTTCTTGAATCGAAAGGCTTTGAGGCGAGAATTTCTCACGGTGAAGCTCGTACCGTTGTGCACGCAATAGGTGTTATTGATGTCGACCAGCGTGACTTTGAGCTTTTATCCGGTGTATCGGAAGTAGTCAAAGTTTCTACGAATTATAAACTTGCAGCCCGTGTTTCGCAAGGACAAGATACAGTCGTTGAGGTTAACGGAGTCAAGTTTGGTGATAAATACACCGGACTTATTGCCGGACCTTGCACAATAGAATCCTATGACCAAATGGATGCGACTGCTCAGGAACTTAAAGAATCTAACCTAAAAATCTTGCGTGGTGGCGCATTTAAACCGAGAACAAGCCCGTATGCTTTTCAAGGTCTGGGTGAAGAAGGTTTGCAGATTATCAGAAGTGTAGCTGATAACCACGGAATGGCAGTAACTTCTGAAATTATGGATATTTCTCAACTGGATATGTTTATGAGATATGTTGATATTTTGCAAGTTGGTGCAAGAAATATGCAAAATTATAATTTGCTTAAAGAACTCGGTAAAATTCATAAACCGGTTATCTTGAAACGTGGACTTTCCGCAACATACGAAGAATGGTTGATGTCTGCAGAATACATTATTTCCGGCGGGAATAATCAGATAATTTTATGCGAACGTGGGATAAGAACTTTTGAAAAATTTACAAGAAATACTCTTGATTTGGCAGCAATTCCGGTTATCAAAAAGTTAAGTCATTTGCCTATTATTGTTGACCCATCCCACGGCACAGGCTTGAGAGACAAAGTTGAACCGATGTCACGTGCGGCAGTTGCAGCAGGTTGCGATGGTTTGATTATTGAAGTTCATAATGAC
>CAKVMU010000133.1 GCA_934773085.1 uncultured Candidatus Melainabacteria bacterium | reverse complement strand
AGTTGTGGCGGGCGGGTTCCCCGCCCGCCACAACAAACTATTAGATTTCTCTTACTCCGGCCCATTTAGCTATTGCATAAATAGTTCCGGTAAAGCCGGTTGCAAAATCCAAATCAATTGAACCGTCTGCTTTTTCAAAACGTGATAAGTCTTGAAGTTGAATAGCAGAGATTCCGGCAGGAATTTCGATAACTATATCACCAAGCATTGAATTAGGATATGCATCTCCTGCTTTCACAGTCAAAAGTGATTCTGATGCTGAATTTTTAATAATAATAAATAACGAATTATTTTTATTAGAAAAAGCATCTGCGATAGTTACACCGTTTGCCTGATTTACAGTAGATTCAGTTATACCAATATTTGCAACTGATTCTGTATGATCAAGCGCAGGGTATTGAACATTAATAATATCTCTTGTCATAAATTATTCCTTTCATATTTCTATTCATTAACCTAAAGAGAGGGTAGCAGCTACTTTTGCAGTACCCAACATATCAGCTCTCGGAGCACCGACACCGTATAAACCGTAACCTTTGTAACAAGTGTTAAAGTTCTTTTCCGGAGTGTAGAAAGTTGTATTCAAGTTAGCTGAAATACCGCCAGCAAGAGTTTTATCCTTCACACCGAATAACGGATAGAATACGCCTTCTTCCGGTTGTGCAATGTGGTTAGACACAAGAATTTCCCAACCGCAAAGGTTTCCGATATAACCTTTTTCCATTTCGGATTTACCTTTTTCGGTATATTTCAAATCATCCAATTTTCCAAGATAGAACTGATATTCTGGAGGGATAATACAAACCATTGAACCGTCAATCCAGTTTGTATGACCTTTTCCGTCACCTCTTTGGAATTTTGCTTGCATATATGCAAAAATATCTTTTGCAACAGTAGGGGTCAAAGTGATTGCACTGCCGGAATTGTCTAGATAATGTCCGGCTCTTGTGTAAAGGTTCGCATAGGCAGAATCTACTGCTGCAGCAAATTGCTTAATGGCATCATTTGTGTAATCCTTCGCCAAATCCACTGTTTTGTCGTATTCGCCATCTGCTTTAGCAATCATTTTTTCTTCTACCTCTGATAATTCAAAGTGGAAAGCTTTACCTCTGTCGATTTTTACCTTACACATAGATACCGCTGCGGCTTCGGCATCAGGTAAATCGCTTCCGTCATAATCAAAAAGTTTTACCATGCCGGGCATAGCTATATCAACTTCATCACCCTTGTTAATAGAATCTTTCATTTCAGAGTGAGCGAGTTTACCAACTACGAGTTCGTTGTAAAAATACTTGTTAAAAGCTTTTGAAAAAGCTTCAACAATAAGTTGTTTTGTTGTTGTCATAAATAATCCTTTCATTTTAATTTTGTACTAACGAGATTTTGCGTTTCCGCACCATCAAATCAATCTGTCGAGCATCTCGTCAACCTCTTTTGGAGTCATTTCATCCAACCTTTTTTTGGGGGGAGTAAAAGAGGTTTTAGGATTTTTGCTGTAACCCATAGAATCCAGAATTTTCTGCGTTTCATCACTTGCAGCTTTTTTCTTTTCGGCAGCTTCCATCCTTGATGTAACGTATCCGTCTAAAAGGTTGATAAACTTGTCTGTGTCGAGATTTTCCCCAAGAACATTGAACGCAGCATCAAATATTGCATTAAAAGACGGGTTCTGAAAATATTCAGGAGTATTATATTTTGGCTTTACTTCGCTTAAATACGAAAAACAGCGACTGAATTTATCTCCCATCATAGATACCAAAGAATTTAATCCATTAACAGTGGACACAACTTTTCTTAATTGCCCCAACTCGTCGGAACAAGAACCTTGGTACTTTTGCAATTCTTCATACGCTTTAGTTAAATCTTCTACAGACTTAAATTTACCTAAAATTAACTGTTCGGAAGGGTCCTTGTTTTCTTCGGATTGTCCTTCGTTCTTAATTTCTTCGGCGGGAGCCGTCTCCGGAATAGAATCCGTTTCTTTCACCTCAGAGTTATCGGATTTTTCCGGCTCAAGGGATTCAGATTGTATTTCCGTTTGAATTTGATTTTCTTCCATAATATTCCTTTCTAATTAATTACTTAATTTTCTTCGTTTTCTTCTTGTACCTGATTATTCAGCTCTTCTCCATCTTCCCCTTGCTGTTCAGCATTGCTATTCACCATGGTCAAAAGCTGCTGCATCATGGAATTTGGCGCATTTGGATTTTCACCCTCTCCATTTACCCCTTCTCCATTTACCCCTGCACCGGCTGCAGCCAAGAATCTTTCCGGATTATCCACACCTTTTTGCTCAAAGTACCAAACAAATATTTCCTGTAAATTCAAATCAATATGTTGGGCGAATTTCTCAACCGCAGTCACCAACATATCCGCTTGTTCAGACTTAAGTGTTGCATTCGAAGAATCAGAATACGTATATTTGTAATCCGCTTGTCTTATATTGTCGTCAATCTCAATCGTCTCCGGTTGATTTTCTTTATTCACAAAGACCGTTTCAATACCGGTCTTGAAATTCGCACACAGTTTTGCGACCTTTTCGACATTCGGAATAATAAAATCCTGATTAATTGTATCGACAAGCATAGAGAGTCTTGTCATCTGACCTTGTGTTTTTGTATTAATCTCAGTTGCAGTTTTAGTTCCGGATGTTTCCACCGCACCTATCATATTCGGAAATATTCCTGAAACCTCAGCCATCAAATCATTCAAGAAAGATATATCTTCCATAAACACATTCGGATTAAAGCTTAATTGTTGAAATGCTGCAGACGGAGAAAGATTATCACCATATTCAATAATTTTTCCGGGATAGAGCTCAATTTCATCCTCATCAAAAAAGCCTTCAGGCGCAAGAAGTGGCGGATTTTCGTTAAGAGCTTGCAAATTACAGGTTCTGTTGAGCAAATCTTCCTGAAAATGCGCCAGTGAAAGAACGCAATACAGCGGGCTAATTCCTCTTTTTGTTTCCGGATCAACAATGAAAGCTCCATAAGAAAACGGATTTATAATTCGCTCATTCTTTCCGAATTCAACGAGGAACTTACGTCCTACAATTACCGCATGCCAATTTTTAAGAATCTCTCCTGACGGCAATTTCAAATCACCCCAGTGTTCCAAGACCTCGACTGTTGAACCGTTCACAACTTCATTATCATTTTTAACAGTTCCCATCCTTATATTTTTATTATTAGCGTTTTCAACGAGAGCCATAATTGCCTCTGCCTGCGCTTCGTTCACGTTATAATATCGGTTGTTAATTATATCTGACGGAGTTTTGTAGCATCTGTAAATTTTTGGACAAGAATCCCAATTATCCACTTGAGAAGAATCAAAAACCAAATCCGCTGGATTCACCGAATAAACATACGGATTATCATAAATTTTCTTTTTATCCACCCAGAAATTCTTACCTTCTTTCATTGCCTCAAGAATCATAGGCAACTTTGTAAAATCTTTGGAAAACATACTTTTAAACATATCTATAGGACGTCTGTATTCTTCGTATTTTTTCTTCCAAGCAGTAAATGAAATCAATTCCCCGTATAATAAAGCATAGTCTACAACTTTATCACAAGTTTTTTGGAATCCCATTTTTTCAAAAATATCCACCAAAACAGCTTTTTGTTTATTTGAAGCATTATTAGAATCATGATTTTCTCCGGATACATCGAACATAGAATTAACGTTTGCATAAGTATTTCGCCAAATAAAAGCTTTTAGCGTTTGGTAAAACATAAATGTTTTACACATTTTAACCTTTGCTTTCCATTTTTGATTTTTGTCTGAAATTGATTTGAAATCATTTTTAAAAAATATCTCATTTGCTAACTTAGAAGCCATTTCCAGATTGGTACTTCTCTGAGAATTCAAAGAGATGAAAGAAGAGGAAATCTCCTTAACAAGAGCCTTTTCTTCTTCTTGAGATAATTTCCTTGCAGAATTATCTTTTTCAATAATGTAGTCAAAAGACATAAATTTCCTTTCCGGGCGATTACCCTGTTGTGTAAATATAAACAACCCTACTTTCATGGGCAAAAAAATTTTTTACAAGTTTTAAAATAAATATGTGTTATCAGATAATAAGGACCTACTATGCAAATTCAAAAAATTAATCCGTTTTTAAACTATAAATTTAACCAAACATCAAAATCACAAAAACAAGACAAACCGACTGTTGAACAGAGAGAATATGCCACTGCTCCGGTCACATTCGGAGCGAGAGTAGACAAAGGGTTGGTCCGATTTTACGAAACAAACGCCGGCAGAATGCCTAAAACAGTTAAAAATTTTATCGAAAAACTTCCGAATAAAGATTTAATAACTCCGCTTGCAGCGCAGGCAGCCGCTTTTGCAGCTATCGGGACAGCGTTAAGTGTCGAAGATATAAAAGAAAGTTTTCCGGATGAAGAATTATTCAAAGACCTCTCCAATCCAAAAGAAAGCAAGGCAACGAGAGGTATTCTCGGAACATACAGAGAGAACAAAGAGCTACTTGAGCTTTGCAATCAAGACATTTTGACAAATAAAGAAAATTTCACAGTTTGGCTTGTCAAAAAGATTTTTCTTGAAGGTAAAACTGTCGATGAAATCAATAAAGATTTAAAAGACTGCATTAACCCTGATTTCAAAAGATTCTACGATGCAAAAGAGGCCGATGGTCAGCCGGTAAGAAGCAGCACCTTAAGAGCACTTGGCATTAAAATGCCAGCAGCTGAATATATGCAATCCCTAAGATACACACGTGACGGATATTCCGATATAGTTGGAGAAAGAATTTCGCAAGTACAGAAAGCATTTTGGGAATCTATGCCAATTGAAGAACGTACTGCCAGAGCAAGAAAAAGTGTTGAAAAGTTCGAAAATTGGTGGAATTCGCTAACTTATGATCAACATATGGATATGATTGCAGAACAAGCTGACGAAATAAAACTTCTTGAAGAATTCAACAACTCAGATATCGGCAGACGTAATGCACCTAAAAAAACAAACAATACCGAGCCAAAATTCACACATAACACCGAAAAATCCGGTCAAACAACAACACTTAGTCGTGATGATTTGTTTAAAATTTGGGCAACCAACAATCTTAAAATTTTTAAAGCAAA
>CAKVMU010000132.1 GCA_934773085.1 uncultured Candidatus Melainabacteria bacterium | reverse complement strand
ACCCAAGCATCTCCGAGAGCATCAGAGAATACTGTTCCGGTAATAGAAATCTCATCGTTGCTTTTTAGGTCAATGAATTTTTCCGCTTCATCTCTTTTGATAAATAATTTGAGTTCGGAAAGCGGTATGTCATAACTTGTATCATCTCTTTTTATAAGAAAAGAAATGTATTCGTCAGAAGATTTAAATGCAGGTTTGTAATCAAGTCCTAATGTTGAAAACTTGTCAAATTTTGCATTCATTGTTACAGTTTTGTTAAGATAACTGCGTGGGGAATTTACAATGCTTAACGGTTGTACTGTCATACCTTGCGTAACTGTCTGAACCGGCGGAGTTGCTGTTTGAGCGGTAACTCTTTCTGTGCAAATGTTACTTGTGGTCAATGCTACTGCGCATAACAGTACCAAAACCGCTGATTTTATATAACGAAAGCTTTTCATTTTTTCTAACCTCTTCTTTCTTATAATTGTAGCATGCTTTAGTCCGAATGTAAAAATATTAATTAATTTGATAATCGCATTGCTTTCTGGTATATTATAAAATATGAAAGATTTGGAAACTATTAACAGAGAGAGGGAAGGACGGCATAATCTTTCTCAGTATAAAGATTTAATCGAAACTATATCCAAGGTCGAATTTAAAAAATTTTCAAACCTCGGTTTAATTGAGTTGTCAGAAGTTATCAATCTGGCGAATTATACGGTTTATTATCTTATTAATAATTCATCTTCAAAAGAAGTTTATAACGCTGCGTATATAACCAAAGCTGTCAAGTGGGCTATAAGAAACGAAATGCGCAGACGTTACAAATGGTACGTTATGAAAAATCAGGAATCTTTTGACCAAGAAAAGGTAAAAGATGCTGTTTATAAAACAATTCTTTCAATTGAAGAAATGGCAGATGCTGATAATCCGACAATAATCAAGGATTCATCACGTACACCTGAAGAGAAAGCTGAAATTGTGGAACTTAAAAAACGTATTTGTGACGTTATGAAAAAACTTTCGCAAAGAGAGCAGGATTTAATTGAAGCTAAGTATTTTTATGATAAAAAACTGAAGGATATTTCAGAAGAATTTAATATCTCTCAGTCGAGAATCTCGAGAATTATACAAAATGCGTTGGATAAGATTAAAAAAGAATTATTGAAACAGGAACAGATTGATGAAGACAATATTTGAAAAATCAACAGGAGTAGGGAGTAATTACGTTGGGAATATGTGTGTGTCCGGAGATTGTTCGGAAGCTGTTCTCGGAGATTTTATTCCACAAGAGTTATTAAGAAAAGAGCCAATTGGCTTGCCACAGATGAGTGAATTGGATGTTATGAGACATTACAAAGAACTCTCAGACAGAAATTTTTGTATTGAAAAAGGCTTTTATCCGTTGGGTTCTTGTACAATGAAGTATAATCCGAAAGTTAATGAACTATTGGCTTCTTTGGAAGGGTTTGCAAATTTACATCCTCTGCAATCTGATGAGGACTCACAGGGCGCATTGGAGTTGATGTATAACTTGCAAGAAAAGCTTAAGTATATAACAGGCATGGATGCTCTAACTTTACAGCCTGCAGCCGGTGCGCATGGTGAATTAACCGGCATGATGATTGTCAAAAAATATTTTGAAGTCAAAGGTGAAAAGAGAACAAAGGTTATTATTCCGGATTCTGCGCATGGTACAAATCCGGCAAGTGCGAAGATGTGCGGATTTGATATAGTTGAGGTTAAATCAAATGAGCATGGTCAAGTTGATATTGAGGCTTTGAAAGCTCTTTTGAATGAAGATGTCGCTGCGATTATGATGACAAATCCGAACACTTTGGGTATCTTTGAAGAGAACGTATTGGAAATTTCTAAATTGATGCATGATAATGGTTCTCTGCTTTATTATGATGGAGCAAATTTTAACGCTATTATGGGTTGGACAAACCCTGCTTTAATGGGGTTCGATGTCGTGCATTTGAACTTACACAAAACATTTGCAACTCCTCACGGTGGAGGCGGTCCTGGAGCCGGACCGGTTGGTGTGGTTGAAAAATTAAAAGAATTCTTGCCATCACCGGTTATTGTAAAAGAAGGTGATAAGTATAAACGTTCGTACGACATAAAACATTCTATCGGTAAGGTAAGAAGTTTTTACGGTAATTTTGGCGTTTTGGTTCGTGCATACGCATATATATTGATGATGGGTAATGACCTAAAATTAGCAAGTGCGGATGCTGTTTTGAACGCTAATTATATAAAAGAAAAACTAAAAGGTGCGTATGAATTGCCGTATGACGAACCTTGTATGCATGAGTTTGTTCTCTCTGGGGAAAAACAACATCAACAAGGAGTTTCAACTCTCGGCATTGCAAAACGTCTTATGGATTCAAATTGCCATCCGCCAACGGTATACTTCCCGCTTATTGTTCATGAAGCGATAATGATTGAGCCTACGGAATCTGAATCCAAAGAAATGTTGGATGAATTCATAGGTACAATGTTAAAGATTGCACGTGAGATAGAAGAAAATCCGGAAGAGGTTTTGAAATCACCACAAACAACACCTATTAAAAAGGTGGATGAAACATTGGCGGCAAGACAACCAAATCTTACTTACAAGGGGTAATAGAAAAAATTATTTTTTGAAAGCCTTTAATCTGGCAACGCATTCATTGTAAATAGTTCTGAAAACTTCGTTTGTAGGATTTTCTTTTAACAATTCTCTGCAATATTCCATCTCTTTTTCAAGAGCAATTTTTGACTGCGCTTTATATCTTTCGGTTGGCAAACCTGCCAGTTCAGCTTTTTTTACTGCCTTTGAAATCGGTTTTGGTCCTGTAGGGATACCGTTAAAAGATATAGGTGAAATGTTCATAAAATTCCTTTCGTATTATATTCGGCTTTTCTATTATAAAACAGATAAAATAATAATTTGCGTTTTTTTGAAAAATGCGTGAGATTCTTGTTTGTAATAAAATAGAACAGTAGTTACACAGCTTGAGGATAAAAATGAAAAAAGTATATATAGAAACTTTAGGATGTCAGATGAATAAGTCTGATGCAGAGAGAATGTTTGGAATGTTGGAACATATCGGATACGCTGAAACAAAAGAACCTAAAGAAGCAGATATGCTTATTATAAATACTTGCTCAATTCGTCAGTTATCAGAAGATAAGGCATACAGTGCAATTGGTGTGTGGGGCAAATGGAAAAAGAAAAAACCGGATTTGAAAATTATCTTTGCAGGATGTGTGGCGCAACAAGGCGGTAAAAATGTTTTAAAAAGAGCTCCTTATGTTGATTTGGTTCTTGGAACTCAAAGATTGTATGAGTTGCCGGAATTGGTAAAACGTTTGGAAGCGGGTGAAAAACTCGTGTCTGTAGAAGAAACTCCGTATAAAGAAACAGAAATCAAAATTAATCGTGTAAAAAGTATTAATGCTTGGATTCCGATAATGGAAGGTTGCAATAATTTCTGTACATATTGTATAGTTCCTTATACACGTGGTCGTGAACGTTCAAGAGAACCGGAGTTAATAATAGCTGAAGTTAAAAGAGCGTTAGCAGACGGGTTTAAAGAAATAACTTTGCTTGGACAAAATGTTGATTCTTACGGAAAGGATTTAGAAGGATGGAATCTTTCTAAATTATTACGTGAGATTAACGCTATAGAGGGAAATTTTAGAATTCGTTTTGTAACAAATTATCCTACTGATATAACAGAGGAACTTATTCAAACAGTTATTGAATTGGATAAAGTATGTGAGTATTTCCATATTCCTATGCAATCTGGGGATGATTATATTCTTAAGAAAATGAATAGAAGATATGACTATGCTACATACAAGAAAATTTGTGATAATTTAAGACAAAGAATTCCGGATGTAACGATAACAAGTGATTTTATTGCAGGTTTTCCGGGAGAAACGGAAGAACAGTTTGAAAATACTTTGAAGGCAATGTCTGAATTGGAATTGGATTATTCTAATACAGCGGCATATTCTCCGAGAGAAAGAACGGTTGCAGCTAAGTGGGTAGATTTATATGTTCCGGAAGATGTAAAAACAGAAAGACTTGCTCGATTGAACGAGCATAACAGAGCGTGTTGCTTAAAATCCAATCAAAAATATGTCGGACGTGAGATGGAAGTTCTTGTTGAAAAATTCGAAAGCAAAGAAGAAAGAGGAAAAAACGTTATTACAGGCAGAACTCGTAATAACAAAATAGTTCATATACCATACGACAAGGATATTACCGGAGAATTTATTAACGTTAAGATTGTAAAAGCAAGAACTTGGTATTTGAATGGGGAAATTGTATGAGAAACGTCAGACAGGCAAATATAAATATACATAAAGATGCTTGGGTCGAAATTAACTTGGAGTATCTTGCGCAAAATATAAGAGAGATAAAAAAAGGGATTCCTAAAGAGAAAAAAATGTTGGGAATCGTAAAGGCCGATGCATACGGACACGGTGCTGCGATGTTGGCTCAAACAATGTTGGCATCAGGGGTTGATATGTTGGGGGTTTCATCTATTGATGAAGGCTTGGATTTACGTCAAGTTAAGATAAAATGTCCAATTCTTGTGGTCGGAGCGGTTCCTGTTTGGGCATTTGAGTCGGCTGCGCAAAATGATATTGCTGTTTCTATATTTAATGATTCTCATTTAAAAGCTTGTAAAGAAGTTTATGAAAGAACCGGCTTGAGAACGAAGGTTCATGTCAAGATAGATACCGGCATGAACAGGATTGGCGTTCGTTCTGAGGACGGTGTTGAGTTTATTAAAAAAGTGAGTCAGGCGGATTATTTGAATTTTGAAGGTGTCTTTACTCATCTTGCAGCAGCGGAAGAAGATATTCCGACTGAAATTCAGTTCGAAAGATGGAAGAGTGTAATCGATAATATTGACAAACGTGGTTTGCTTTTACATATTCAAAATACAGCGGCTACATTTGCTTACGATATTGAATCAAATATGGTAAGAGTAGGCATCTCGCTTTACGGTTTGTATCCGGATTTGCCAAAGAACGTTAATTATATGCCAAAATTAAAACAAATAATGAGCTTGAAAGGCAGAATAACTAATATTCACGAGGTGAAAGAAGGAGAAGGGGTCAGTTATTCTCATAAATTTATTGCAATTGAACCGACAAGAGTTG
>CAKVMU010000131.1 GCA_934773085.1 uncultured Candidatus Melainabacteria bacterium | reverse complement strand
CTTTGAGCGTTCTTCTTGGAATTTCTTTGTTTGTGAACTCAAACTACAGTTTTATAAAAAGTTTAACTCATTCATTTTTCCAAATAGCATCCACCATTTCTTCAACCGGTTTCTGTAGCGTTGATTTTGCATCTTGGGACTACACCTCAAAAGGAATACTTTTAATCTCAATGTTAGTAGGCGGTTGCGCAAGTTCAGCAGGTGGCGGTATCAAAATTATGAGATGGCTGCTAGTTTTAAAAATCATGAAATCTGAATTGGCAAAGGTTTTACACCCAAAAGCAGTTTTTAATATCAAAATTGGAAAGTATTCCGTACCAAAAGAAGTTTTATACCAAACATTAATGTTTGTATCCTTCTACTTAGCAATTCTGGCTGCATCAGCCCTTGTAGTTGCAATTGTTGAAGAAAACACAATTGTTGGAATTTCCGGTGCAATAAGTGCAGTCGGGAACATTGGTCCTGGACTTGGACAAATCATCGGACCTCTAGGCAATCACAACCATCTGCACAGCTTCTCAAAAATAATATTAATTCTGGATATGTACATCGGACGTCTTGAACTCATACCGTTTTTAGTCCTGTTCCAAAAAGATTTATGGAGTTTTAAAGCTTAGGGGGGGGGTAAATGTTTGGGCGGATTGGTCGAGACTACTAGTTTGGCGTCATAACAAGGGGTAAATATTTTGGTTGGTTGGTCGGAACTACTAGTTTGGCGTCATAACAAGGGGATAAATGAATTGGGTTGTTTTTAATTTTTCGGCAATTTTTGTGCTACACTGGTGTAAAAGAGGTAAAAACGATGTCAGTAAAAAAAGTTGTTAAGTATGGAACAGAATCTTTGAGACAACCTTCCAAAGAAGTTCACAAGGTTTCTCAAAAAATCAAGAATTTGGTAGAAGATTTGTTGGATACAATGTATGCACAAAACGGTGTTGGACTTGCAGCTCCTCAGATTGGAGAAAATTACAGAGTTTTTGTTATTGATGTTTCTACCGGAAACGAACCATTGCACCCAATTGTATTCATAAATCCTAAAATAATAAAAAAATCCGGTGCCTGCATTAGCCACGAAGGCTGTTTGAGTTTTCCGGAAGCTTTCACTGACGTAAAAAGATATGCTAATGTTATGATTAAAGCTCTTGATTCAAACGGTCGTTCTTTCGTCTTAGAAGCAAAAGACGGAACTTTGCTTGCCAGAGCTATCCAGCACGAATTTGATCATCTTGACGGAGTTTTGTTTATCGACCACGTAATCAATCGTTTTGAAGCAGATGAAGTTCTAAAAGAACACAACCTCCCACCTCTTGATGTGGCAAAAATCCTTGATGAACCGGAATTAACAAAAGAAGTAGATATTTTATTGGAAGAAAAAGTAAAAAATGACAAAGAAGCTTAATGTTGTATTTTTTGGGACCCCGGATATCGGACTTAAATCTCTCGAACACCTTTATAAATCCGAGAACTTTAATATTCAAGCGGTTGTAACCCAGCCGGACAGACCGTCAGGCAGAGGACATAAACTTACTCCAAGCCCAATAAAAGTTTTTGCTTTGGAGAACAATATTCCGGTATTCCAACCAAAATCTATTCGTAAAGAGCCGGAGATTATTGAATCCCTAAAAAAACTTCAACCGGACTTCTTTGTTACATTCGCTTTCGGACAAATTTTATCGCAAGAAGTGCTTGATATTCCGAAGTATGAAACAATAAATCTTCATGTTTCTTTACTTCCAAAATACAGAGGCGCAAACCCGATTCAACGTGCAATCATAAACGGAGATACAGAAACCGGAATTTGCACAATGATTACGGAACTCGGCTTGGATTGCGGGGACATATGCATGACCTATCCGATAAACATTCCTTCTGATATGAATTGTGAACAACTTTTCGACATTTGCGCAGCAGAATCTCCAAAATTACTTGAGAAGACTCTGCTTGGAATCGCCAATCAAACTCTAACTCCTAAACCGCAATGCGAAGACGGGGTTTGTTTTGCAGATAAACTTTCCAAAGAAGAATGCAGAATCGACTGGAACAAATCCGCAAAAGAACTTCATAACCTTGTCAGAGGGGTCTATAAATGTCCTGGGGCATACTTTATTTACAACGATAAAATTATTAAAGTTATGAAAACAACTCCTCTTGAAAACAATTCCAACAAAAAATGCGGAGAGATTGTAAACGTGTCAAAACAAGGGGTTGAGTTTCAAACGGGGAACGGGATACTGAGACTTGATACCGTAAAACCGGAAGGCAAAGGCGAAATGCCGGCTTCCGCATGGGCTAACGGACTAAGACTTTAAGCAATTGCGTGTGAGGACATCGTCAAGAAGTTCAAGAATTCTTTGCAAATTATCCGTCAAGACGAGTTCGCCTCTATATTTTGACGCACCTGGGAATCCGTTGACATAATACGGATAAAATTTTCGTACAAATTTAATCCCAACATCTTCGCCCCTGAATTCCACTTCTTTGAGCAAATGTTTTTTCATTCCCTCAATTTTTTCCTCAATAGTCGGAGGAGGTAAATACACACCTGTGTTCAGATATTTTTCGACCCTACCGATTAAAGTCACATCCCCCAATGCCCCACGACCGATGGCGACACCATCCGCACAAGATTCTTCCAGACACTGTACCGCTGTTTCAATCGATACTACATCACCGTTTGCGAAAACAGGGATATCCACATTACGTTTCAACTCCGCAATCTTTTTCCAATCAGCTTTTCCGCCATACATTTGAGAACGTGTTCTGCCATGTATTGTAATAAAATCCGCACCGGCTTCCTGCATTCGCTGACCATACTCAACAAAATTCATTTCGTCAGCCGTATACCCAAGACGGAATTTAACACTGAGTGGAATTGATATTTGCGACTTCACAGTCTTTACAATTTCTTCCGCCAAGTCAGGATTTCTCATCAAAGCGCAGCCGTCCGTACCTTTTACAACCTTATTCACAGGACAGCCCATATTAATATCAATCATATCTGCATATTTTTGCAAATATTGCGCACAATCCGCCAGCATTTGTGGTTTGTGCCCACTTAACTGATATGAAATTGGAGAATGGTTTTCATCCCTTGCAACAATATCCGTATCTTTAACCTGTGTTAAAGCTTCTGAACTAATCATCTCTGTTGTCAAAAGACAATTCTTTGAATTCTCACGAACCAAAGAACGCAAAACATAATCCGTGATTCCCGCCATCGGTGCAAGTGAAACTCTGCTTGCTAAAAGAGGTTTGACGCTTTCTGTCACATTAACCCCCTGCATACGGTTTCAACTCAGCCATACGGGTTTTTGCGTATTTCAGATACTCATCATCCGTTGTATATGAAGAGATGAATCGATTGTAATAAGTAAATGCCTCTTTGTATTTGCCCAAAGTATCATAATCAACCGCTAACATATAATTCGCAATCGGTAATTCCTTTGAATTCTTCAACACGTTCAAATAATCATTAATTGCAAGCTGCGTTTTCTTCTGCTCATCATATATCAAACCACGATAATAGTATGCATAGGCATTTGTAGCCTCTTTTTTCAAAACCTCATTAAATTTGGTTAACGCACTTTGAATATCATTTTTTTCAAATAAATTTATTCCGTCGCTCAAGGTTGCCAACGAATAGTTCTGTACTACATAAGGCAAAATAGATTTTGCTTCAGAATTAGGATTCAATTTTACAGCCTTTTTCAAATAAGTTTCCGCATCCATCCATTTTTGTTGTTCTGAGTATAAGTACCCGATATAATAAGGGATTTCAGCATTGTTTGGTGAAATTGCCTCAGCCTTTTTATAATATTCTATAGCCTTATCAAAATTTTCCATTGCTTGATAAGATGCCGCAGCACCTAACAAAGAATCCTCTGTCGCCGGATTTATCGCCAAGTATTTACTAAGCGCAGATTTGTAATCCTTGTTGTCATAACTTGATGAAGCAGACGCTATCGCCGTTGAAACTGAATCGTTCTGAACATCCTGCAGAGTTTTTAAAACCAAATTATTAGTCGGGAATTTTGATTTTGCAGTATTTAAAATTGATACAGCATTTTTATAATCATCTTGAGCCGCATAACAAATTGCAAGATTAACGTATGCATCTACATTGGACGGATTAGCGGAAATTGCTGATTTATAAGCAGATACAGCATAGTCCAACTTATTCGCCTTATGCATTTTAACCGCATAATCATATATCATACCCTGCATACTTTTATCACTCGCAGCATTCTGATTCATATATGCAATAAATTCATCCGGTGACATTACAGATTCCATCACATCAATAATTTCTGCTTTTGCTGCCATATTCGCAGGATCTAAAGACAAAACTTTTTTGTATAACGTCAAAGCGCCCTTTTTATCGCCGGTTTCTGATAACACTTGCGCTTTGTACAAATTTGCCTGAACATTGTCCGGATACAAAGCAAGAACAGAATCATACGATTTTATCGCTTTTGCATACTCTTTTCTTTGTTGGAACAATGTACCTACATTTAATCTTGTATTAACATTGCTTGGGTTAAGCTGCTCTGCTTTGGCATAATAACTCAATGCCGTTTCAAAATCACCTTGCGCCTGTTTTATCGCACCAATATTAGCATTGAGTTCCGCATCAGACGGTGTTTGAGCCAATTTTTTTAGATAAATTCTTTCCAATGCGTACAGAACTTCCATATCCCCCTTGCTGTTCGCTAAGGCAGAATTATACTGCACAACAGCTTCGTCATAGCGACCTAATTTGTCCAAAGTTCTTGCATATTTCATTCTGAGAACACCGTTTGACGGATTTAAATCCAATGCAATTTTGTAATAATCCGCTGAACGCTGTTCATTACCTAAAAGTTTCATCAAATCCGCAATCTGAGTATTCGCATCAGATGCTAAACTCTCATTCTGCGCAGCTTGAGAAAATTCATAAGCTGCTGCTGAGAAATTACCCATTGCACGGAGCTCTTCCGCTTTTTTATATCTGGATGATGCAGTTCTGTCAAAACTTGTTACTTTCAAGCACTGACTCAAATTTTCATTTGCAGAGGCAATCATACCGGATGCGTTCTGTATAGCTTGTTCCTTGGTCGGAAACATTTTCATATAAAAAAGTGCACTTCTGAAATCGTTTGCTGATTTGTCATAATTTTTTTCTTGATTAGCATAATAT
>CAKVMU010000130.1 GCA_934773085.1 uncultured Candidatus Melainabacteria bacterium | reverse complement strand
GTATATATGTGCATTTGGATTATTTGGTTCTAAGCTTAAGGCTGTTTTGCACTGCTCAAGAGCGCCTTCAACAGAAATCTGTCCTTTTATCAACAACAGGCTTGCTAAACGGTAGTAAGATTCTGAAAGCGTAGGATTTGCTTTAATCGCATCCACATAACACTCTATAGCTCTCTCTAAGTCTGCATCTTGTTGTTTTATTAAATATTTTTCGTGCGCAGCTCTTGCTTCCTCTAGTATTCCGTCCGCACAGTCAAGTGAAGCTAGCATTGGGGTAATTGTTTGTTCCGTCATATATTCTCCGAGCAAATTTATATTAAAACTTATATTAATTTTCTCGTCTTTAAAAAAATAATCTTTAGCAATTTCTCTTGTAAATCGTCCGAATAGTTTATTTATTTTTCAAAAAAATTTTTTATTAAGATATGTAACAATTTTTCTTAAATACTAAAGATTTTTCAAAAAAATGCCGTAATACATAATAACAAGGGAAAACTATAAAGGAAAGCGGTAACAAAAAATGGGAATGGCAGCAACACAAGTCAGATTATTGGCGCTCACAAGCCGATCTCACGACATCGAGCTCAAAGAACAGCAGTTGTCGAACCAGAAAATTGCGCTTACACGAGATATGCAGAAGGTCACAAAGAATTATCAAAATGCCCTTAATTCAAAAGTACTTAAATGGACTAATAACCAAGGGGTATCTTGTACTGACTTGAGTTATAACATCTTAATGACTCCAAATACAATAAATCAAAGCTCTCCTTACTTGATTACAGACGAGGACAACAAAGTTGTTATCGACAGCAAATACAAAAAGTATGCAGAAATGATTTCTGCTGACGGTTCCGCTAACGGAGATTATGAATCTAACCGCAGCAAAATTTTGTCATCACTTACTGGGATAGATGAAAGTAAAATCGCTCAATCAGAGAGTTATAGCAACAGCTTGGGCGGCTACTCAGAAAAATTGGCACAATTAAAAAGCAAAGAACCAGAAATAAAATCAACAACAACTTCTCCAAAAGAACTTCTTAAAAAGGTTACAAGCAATGGTGACGGAGTAAGTTTTTCTTCCGGTTCAAATTGGGCTGAAGCTTACGATAAAGGTGCAACCATAGATATTGGCAGTGGTGAGAGCGCAAGCAAAAAAATCAGCCAAATTTTGACCCACTTGTCAAAGAGCCTTGAGGAATATTTTCCAAATGATAATTCTTTTAACAAGACTTTGAATGCAACTGACTCAACATACACAGGGTTCTTAAAGAGCGGAACAGAACTCACTGGCGGCGCCGTCACTGGAAGCGGAAATAACTACAAGATTAACGTTAAAGACCTTATAAATGAAATACTGACTAATAACTCTATTGTTGCGACAGATGGTAAGACATACAAATGCACTTGGTATAATATAGATGATCTAACTTACAAAACTCAAAAAGCAAATCATGATGCTTGGGAAAAAGAATACAAAGCTTTAACTAAAGAATATGACAGCACTGTAAACTCTGCAAACCAAGTTTTGACCTCTGAACAAGAAACTCAGATTGAGTTTTACGATGCAATATTTTCTTCTATTGCTGAAAATGGTTGGACATACAATAACGGCGTTGAAGATAACGATTATTTGAACCAAATGCTGCAAAACAACATTTATACAATCACTACAGTAAACAGAGATAAAGAATACGATAGCGAAACCGGTAAGTATAGCTGGAATAACAACTATACAACTGATATCGCTTCAAATATGTCAAAAATAACCCCTGTAAATGATTCTGACGCAGCAACAGAAGCTTACACAGAATACGAATATCAAAAGAGTATTATTAATGCTAAAGAATCAAGAATTGACCAAAGAATGAAAAACCTTGAATCAGAGCTTTCTGCTATCAAACAAATGATTCAAGGCGCCGAAGCGGTTAGAAACAAGAATATTGAAACATTCATGAATATATTCGGTTAAAAATATTCTGTGTTTGTGATACCCTAAATTATACGGATTGTCGTTTTACGACTAAAAAATTCCGATATATTAAGGGGTAAATATGTTTGAATCGTTATCAGATAAACTTCAGGATATAATAGCTAAGACATCCGGTCAAAGCGAGTTGACACAAGAGAATATGCAAGATGCACTTCGTGAAATAAGAAGAGCATTATTGGAAGCTGATGTTAATTTACGAGTAGTAAAGTCATTCATTTCGTCAATAAAAGACCGTGCCGAGGGTGAAGACGTTATTAGAGGCGTAAATCCTTCTCAACAGTTAGTCAAAATTGTACACGACGAACTTGTTAATTTATTAGGCAAAGACACTTCCCCTCTTGATTTTTCCGGAAATCCAAACTTGATTATGATGCTTGGTCTTCAAGGTAGCGGTAAAACAACATCTTCTGCGAAATTGGCAATAAAACTCAAGAAGGAAGGTAGAAATCCACTGTTAGCGGCTTGTGACGTATACAGACCGGCAGCAATCACACAGCTAAAAGCATTAGGAGAGCAGTCCGGAATTGAAGTATATGCAGAAGAAGATTCAAAAGATGTTCAATCAATCGTTAAAAATGCTATAAATTATGCTAAAGAAAAGGGATTCAATACAATCATTCTGGACACGGCAGGTCGTTTGCAAATCGACACAGAGATGATGGCAGAATTGCTCTTAATCGACAGAATTTTTAAACCTGCTGAAAAATTATTGGTAATTGATTCAATGACAGGTCAAGAATCAGTAAATGTTGCGGAAAACTTTGATGCGCAGCTTGAAATTACCGGACTTGTATTGACTAAACTTGATGGTGACTCCAGAGGCGGTGCCGCTTTAAGTATTGCTTACTGCACAGGTAAGCCGATTAAACTTACCGGTACGGGAGAAAAACTTAATGCTCTGGAAGATTTCTACCCGCAGAGAATGGCGGACCGAATCCTTGGAATGGGCGATATCGTTTCTCTTGTAGAAAGGGCTCAGGAAGTTTTTGACGAAAAAACTGCTAAGGAAATGGAGAAGAAAATGGCAAAAGCCGAATTCTCCTTCAATGATTTCTTAAAAATGCAGTCACAAATGAAAATGTTCGGCTCAATGGATCAACTTTTAGGAATGATTCCCGGACTTAAGATGTCAAAAGATGACAGACAAATGATTTCACACGAAGGTGAAAAACAGTTCAAACGAATAGAGGTGTTTATACAATCGATGACTCCGGAAGAACGTGAACATCCAGAACTGATGAATTCCTCAAGAAAAAGAAGAATCGCCGCAGGTTGTGGGCTTCCTATCCATGACATTAACGTCTACATAAATCAATTCGAACAAATGAGAAAAATGATGAAAGGTATGTCTGATTTCAAAAAGAATATGGGTTCAATGATGGGTAAAATGGGACAAGCCGGTGCAAAATTAACAGCTCACCAAATGATGAAAAATATGAGAAGGTTCAAGTAATGAAATTAATTGTAGGACTTGGCAACATTGGAGAAAAATACGTATTTACAAGGCATAATGTCGGATTTATGCTAGCAGATAGCATTGCTGTAAATGCGGGTCTGAATTTCAGAGAGAATTCCAGACTAAAATGTTTCATGACAAATTTGCGAAACGGCTATGAAGACTTTCTTATAATAAAACCAACCACTTTTATGAACCTATCAGGGGAAGCTGTTCGTGCTGTTATGGATTATTATAAAATACCCGTTGAAGATATTTTAATCGTGTATGATGATTTAAGTCTTGAATTGGGAAAAATCAGATTCAGAGCAAACAGTTCCGACGGCGGACACAACGGCATAAAGTCAGTCATTCAGCATGTTGGCACAAAAGATGTTGCAAGACTTAAAATCGGAATCGGACCACAACCTAGCATCCCATCAGAAGTTTTCGTACTGCAAAACTTTTCAAAAGAAGAGTTAGAAACTTTAAAAACAACCTTATCTACTGCAAAAGAAGGAATTGGATGTTATTTTAAAGAAGGGATTGCAGTCGCACAAAACAAATTTAACTAATCATTCTAACATAGGAGATAAATATGAAATTAGCAGAACAGCTTGAACAAGACGAAAAATATGAAGAAGCCTATGCTGAATACAAAAAAGAACTTCCGCATAAACAAGGCGACGTAGAACTTTTGACAAAGCTTGCACATATAGCATTAATTTTGAATCGCAAAGACGAAGCAAAATCGTACTACGGACGCATTTTGGAGATTGACCCTCCTAACATTTTGGCTCACGAACAGCTCATCGACTTATTCGAAGCTGAAGACAGGTTCAAATATTATCTGCTGCGTGGAAACTTACACTCACTCCAACAACTTTTCAGCCATGCAAAAAGTGATTACAAAAAAGCTATTGAACACGCTAAGGACCCAATGGAAGCACTTCCTGCCAGATACTTGCTTGCAGGTTTGTGTGAAGGTCAAGAAAAATACCAAGAAGCTATTGATGAATATTTAAGAATTACGGACTATGATGATAAAAATCCGGTTATATTTCTGAAACTTGCGGAATTGTACGAAAAAACAGAAGGAATATATGCTGCGATTGATATTCTTGAAAGAGGCAGAAAAGAACATAACTTCAAAGACTTTGATGAAATTCTTGCCGGTTACTATATACGTGCTTCAAAACCGGAGAAATCTCTTGAACTAACAAAACACGATTTGACAAAAGCAAGAGCATTGATGGATTTGGGCAGAAATGACGAAGCCTTTGACATACTGAACAAAGTAAAAGACAACTACAAGAGCGAAAAACTTATTCACTCACTACTTGCTCAATATTATTTCCAGAAAGGAATGAAAGATAAAGCGTTTGAAGAAATAGATGAATACTCAAAACTTGATCCGAATTCACCTCTGATTTACCAGATGCGGGCTCTAATCTATGAAGCAGAAGGGGATTCCTTCAACGAACACATTAACTGGGGCAAATACAACATTCTAAAAGGCGACAAAGAAGTTGCATTGAATGAGTATATGACAGCTTATCAATTTAATGACAGAAATGCCGAATTAATTGAAACAATCGCTGTTCTTTTAGAAGGTTTGAAAGACACAACAAAAGCTTGCGAATTTTATGAAAAACTTGTGGATATTGAACCGAAAAACGCAAATGCACTGAAAAAGTTAGCCATATTCAGAGATTCAATTGGTGATTACGACGGAGCTCTTGAGTACATGGAAAGATTAAAAG
>CAKVMU010000129.1 GCA_934773085.1 uncultured Candidatus Melainabacteria bacterium | reverse complement strand
GGGCACATCACTCCGGCTTGTTGCTCTTAGAGCTATCGCCACTTTCTTCATGTAATTCTTACATGGCAATGGTAGAACAAACAAGGGATTTAATCAAGATTACTTATTAAGCGCAGCTTTCAGTCTCGCAAGAGAGCGGGCAAGAGCTGCTTGTGCTCTTTGTGTATCGATTTTCGCAGCATTATCAGCCAATCTTGCTTCAGCACGATTCTTAGCTGCATTCGCTCTGGTTACATCAATATCACAACCGTCTTCGCAAACATCAGTCAAGATAGTTGCGTTATTATCTTTGAACTGAAAAATACCGCCCATAGTAGCAAAATAATGGTCAGCACCGTTGATTTTTGCCTTTGTAACACCAATATCAAGCACCGTTGTTACCGGTATGTGGTCTTGCAAAATGCCCATTTGTCCGTTTGTGGTTTGAATAGTGAGTTCATCAACCTCACCTTCAAAAACTATTCTCTCGTGTGTAATAATTTTTAGCTTCATTTTTTTAACCTTTGAGCGGAGCACATCTCGCCTTTTTACAAGATTTACTTTTCAACTATAAGTGCTCCTTTGAGTGGAACTACAAGTATTTCACAATCTTGTTCAACTTATTGTAACGTTTTTGCTTTTTCGATTGCTTCTTCGATTGTACCAACCATATAGAAAGCTTGTTCAGGCAAATCGTCATGTTTACCTTCGATGATTTCCTTAAAGCCTCTGATTGTATCTTCAAGTTTTACGTATTTTCCAGAAATACCAGAGAACTGTTCCGCAACAAAGAACGGTTGTGACAAGAATCTTTGAATCTTTCTTGCACGGTTAACTGTTTCTTTATCTTCATCAGAAAGTTCATCCATACCCAAGATTGCGATAATATCTTGCAATTCTTTGTACTTTTGAAGGATTTCCAAAACTTTTCTTGTAACTTCGTAATGTTCTTCACCAATAATATTTGGGTCCAAAACTCTTGAGTTTGAAGCAAGAGGATCAACCGCCGGATAAATACCTAAAGATGCGATTTGTCTTGAAAGTACGGTTGAAGCATCCAAGTGAGAGAATGTTGTAGCAGGCGCCGGGTCAGTCAAGTCATCCGCAGGAACATAAATTGCTTGAACAGATGTGATTGAACCGTCTTTTGTAGATGTAATTCTTTCCTGCAATTCACCCATCTCTGTAGCCAATGTAGGCTGATAACCAACGGCTGAAGGCATACGTCCAAGAAGCGCAGACACTTCGGAACCTGCTTGAGTGAATCTGAATATGTTATCAATAAACAGAAGCACGTCCTGTTTTGAATAATCACGGAAATATTCAGCAGCAGTAAGAGCTGAAAGTCCAACTCTCATTCTTGCTCCCGGCGGCTCGTTCATCTGACCGTAAATCAGAGCAACTTTGTCGATAACTCCGGATTCTTTCATCTCGTTCCAAAGGTCGTTTCCTTCACGAGTTCTTTCACCAACACCGCCAAAAACTGAAACACCAGAATGCTCAGATGCGATGTTGTGAATCAATTCCATAATCAATACGGTTTTACCAACACCGGCACCACCGAACAAACCGATTTTACCACCTTTTTGGTATGGTTGAATCAAGTCAATAGCTTTGATACCTGTTTCCAAAATTTCAATATCAGTATTTTGGTCAACAAGTTTTGGAGATTCTCTGTGAATCGGAAGGTATGTATCTGTTTCAATACCGCCCATCTTGTCAACAGGCTCTCCGATTACGTTCAAAATTCTTCCGAGAATAGGTTTACCTACAGGAATCTTAATTGGCTCACCAGTGTTAACAACCTTCATACCACGTTTCAAACCGTCTGTAGATGACATTGCGACTGTTCTTACTCTGTTTGAACCTAACATTTGTTGAACTTCTGCAACTACTACAGAACCGTCTTCAGAATATATTTTCAAAGCGTTATATATTTCAGGAAGTTCTCCCTGCTGGAATTCCACGTCGATAACAGGTCCGATAATCTGTGTTATCAAGCCTTCATTCTTGTTTAATGTTTCCATAAACCTCTCCTCTTCTTCTCGGGTTGATTATACTATATAATAAATATATTTTCAACCGCAAAAGTCAGCAGGACATTTTCCCTTTTTAAGCATTTCCATAAGAGGAATCAGGAACTCTTCTTCGCTGTCACCTTGTGTTTTGAGGGTATAGTAAGCAATTTCGGCAAGTTCTTTACAAACACTTAGAATCGGAGCTTTTCCTACTTTTGAATGAATTGCAGAGCGTGCAACATTATATCGTAACTCACGAATCTCATTTGCAGTAAACTTGCCAAGCAACTCTTCAACTTCTTCAAATGCAGATTTTGAGTACATTATACCTTTGTATAGTGCAGGAATTGAATATTCCAACCCGCCTCCGACACAATCGTGATTTCGGATTTCAATAAAGTTTCTGAGTCTGACTTCCGGAAAATACAAGTTGGAATGCAGTTTCCAGTCTTCCATTGAGGCAGAAAACCCTTCAAACCCATTTTGCATATACTGTTTAAAAGTTAGTCGTCCATTAAGGCTTACGCATTTGTTTTCACGATTAATGAAAATCATCGGAGTATCCAGCAATATATTGACGTAATCACGGAATCCCATATCACGGTCAAACTTTGTTGCGAATCCGCATCGTTCATTATCAGTATTTAACCAAGCCAGAGCTCGGAATGATTTGTATCCGGTATCCACACCGCCTCGGATACGGGAATTTGCATACATCGCAGTCGCAAATGGCATCATCATGTTGGCTAGTCGAAATTTTTTCATCGCATCTTCTTCGGATTTGTAATCAATTCCGACTTGAATTCCTGCGGTTTCTCTCATCATTACATCCGAAAGTATTCCCCAGAGATAATTTGCCATCAAATGGTATCTTTTTTTAGGGATAAGTTTTATATTTTTGTAAGTTGTTTTCGGAGAAACTCCCACATTTAAAAGCTTGATGTCAAATTCTTCAAGAATAGGTTTTAAAATGTTATCAATTTCTTCAATTCTATTTTTTAAATCTTTGATAAATGTTTGAGGTTCAAGACTTAATTCTAATTGGCAACCTGGTTCGAGCGTAATTGTGTCGTGAAGCTTTTTTAAGCCGATTATATTTTCGCCATCCAGAATATAATCCCAATTATCAATTTTTGCAAATTCTCTTAAGAGCTCACAGATTCCGAAATCACCCTCATAAGGAATAACTTCACCGCCAAACATTGAAACAGGAATTCTCTCATATTCCATCCCCATTTTTTGCTCTGTCTTACAGCCAAGCAAAAACTCATCTAATAGTTGGCTGTATTCAAGTTTTTCCTCTGTTTTAACTCCGCAATAATTCACGATTTTCTCCTTATTCTGATTATATCTGAAAAGCTCTTTCTTTTCATCTTTCGTTTTACCTCAGAACATGAGTTTTGACATTTAGCTGTTTGTATTATTATAAATATCATGGTGGATTATTTACAAAGAGCAAAATTTTTTAGAACAAAGAAAAGATTAGGTCAGAATTTTTTAATAAATCCGGACGTAATCGGTGACATTATTGAATTTGCGAATCTGACAAAAGAGGACACAGTTCTTGAAATTGGTCCGGGAGCCGGATTTGTAACTGAACAGCTTATCAAAAAAGCAGGAAAAGTCATTGCTGTAGAGTTGGATGAAGATGCGGTCAAGGAGATTCAAAAACTTGAAGCGGATAATCTTGAGATTATTCATCAAGATATTTTGAAAACGGATTTGTCTGAACTTTGCGAAGGTGAAATAAAGGTTGTTGCAAATATTCCATATTATATAACCTCACCGATTATTGCCCATCTGTTGGGTGAAATTGATGATTTAGTAAACAAAAATCGTGCAAAAGTGACGGATATTATATTGATGGTTCAGGAAGAGGTTGCAAGACGAATTATTGCAACTGAAAAAAGTCCATCCAAACAATATGGGTTGTTGACAATTCTCTCGCAATTCTGGGCAGATTGCTCGATAATTCGACTTGTGGGCAGAAAATCATTCTATCCTGCGCCAAAAGTTAATTCGGCGCTTGTCTATATGAAAGTCAGAAAAGAGCCTCTTCTGGAACTTAGTGACTATTCTCATTTTAGAAAAACTATTAAAGCAGCGTTTTCTCAAAGACGTAAAACTCTTAAAAACTGTTTATTGGCTGCAGGGTTTGAGCGAGAAAAAATTACAAACGCTATCTCAAAAATGGGATTGGACGAAAATATCAGAGGCGAAAAACTTTCTATTGCGCAATTAGGTGAACTTTCAGAACTTTTAAAGTAAGAGGGACAATGGATACAAAAGCTTTATTTAAAATCGGTTACGGGCTTTATGTCTTGACCGCAAACGAAGAGGATAAAGACAACGGTTGTATTATTAACACAGTTAATCAGGTAACTTCTGACCCATGCCAGCTTGCAATAGCGGTGAATAAACGGAATTATACAACCGGCATGGTTCAACGCACACGCAAACTAAATGTTTCTGTTTTATCTGAAGGCGCTCAGTTCGATTTGTTCAAACGTTTTGGGTTTCAGAGCGGTCGTGATGTCGATAAGTTTGATGGTTTTTATGATACAAAAAGAACTCCGAATGGGGTTTTGTATGTGACAAAAAATACAAACGCATGGATGTCTTTGTATGTTCAGCACGAAATGGATTTGGGAAGCCATCTCTTGTTCATTGCGCAAATGGTAGATTGCGAAGTTTTGTCTGATTTGCCAACTGCAACATATGATTATTATCAAAAATATATAAAACCTCAACCTCAAGAAACTGCAAAAAAGGGTTGGCGATGCAAAATTTGCGGATATATTTATGAGAGTGAAAATTTGCCTGCGGATTATGTTTGCCCTGTGTGCAAACACGGCGCTGCAGATTTTGAGAAGATATAGGTAGGTTTGGCTGAGTTGAATTGGATGCTTAACAAAAACTAATAATTCAATTTTGGACTCAAATGGTGCAATGTTGCTACTTGAAAAAGGTGTCAATGTAAGTTATACTGGCGATATGCACTTTGAAAAGTTATTGTTGGGGTAATTCCCGATTTACAACCTATATGGGGATGTAATGACGAGTTTCCCCTCCCCGGGAAGCAATGCGAAATGCGGGGAGGGAAGAATTTGTTAATGAGCATTTTGCGAATTTACAAATTCGGGAGAGGTCTGAATGTGTTGCGATAGAGCGACACGAGCAGGTTTTTCGAGCGGAGCCGTCTGCACCCTGAAAA
>CAKVMU010000128.1 GCA_934773085.1 uncultured Candidatus Melainabacteria bacterium | reverse complement strand
TCTTTATTCAACCCTAATCTCTTGCAACAAGATTTGCAAAAGATTTATGCAACTGGTTATTTTACAGATGAAATGTCTGTAGAACCGACTCTTAAACCTGATGGCACCGTTGATTTAGCATTCGTTGTCAAAGAAAATATTCCAGTTACCGATGTTTCAATAATCGGAAACACCGTTATTTCCACAATGGAATTAATGCCTTTTGTAATGCCAATGAAAGGTCTGCCGCAAAACCTTCTGGAAATCAATAACGCAATTGATAATATCAACAATTTCTACCACGAAAAAGGATACATCCTTGCAAATGTTGATTCGGTTGACGACGATGCGGACGGGGCTTTGAATTTCAGCATTCTGGAAGGTGTAATCAATAAAATTGATATTTCCGGAAACGAACGAACAAAAGACTACGTCATCACACGTAATGTGATGACTCAACCCGGAACAGTTTACAACGAAGAATTCCTTAAAAAAGACCTGACAAAAGTTTATTCAACCCAGATTTTTGACGAAGTCGACAGAAAAATTGTTCCGTCTGAAGATGAAAAAGGTAAATTTGATGTAACAATTGCAGTCAAAGAAAAAAGCACAAACAGCGTTGCGATTGGAGGCGGTATAGACACAGGTCTTGGCGCATTCGGTTCCGTTAGCTTGAGGGAAGACAACTTCCTCGGAAAAGCTCAAAAAGTTTCATTATCAGGAATCCTCGGTTCCGGTATTCTGTTAAGCGATGCGTCCATCAAAAACCACATGAATTATCAAGTTGAATTAAACTTCCTCGAACCATACTTCCTCAATGCAGATAACTCATTGATGGGCAAATTGTATTACAGAGAACTGGGCAGTTACCAAGTTCCGCTTGCTATAGAACGCAGAATCGGTGTTCGTAGCGGAATTGAGCATAAGGTCAAAGGCTACGATAATCTTTCCACAAACTTTGAAGCCGGAGTCGAATATATTAAACTCAAAGAAGGCGATTTCAACAGAATATCTGAGCTTTACGGTCAAAAACACCTTAATATTGCAAATCGTGCGAAAGAACTTCAAGGTGGTCTGTTCCTAAATCTTTCTCCGGGAATAAAATACAGCACCTTGGATAATAATGAAATCCCGAGAGATGGTGTAATCGCACAGGCACAGTTTATGGAAGCATTCGGAATTACAGACTTTAAACGCACAAACGGACGATTGATGGGTGCTGTAACAAAATTCTTCCCTGTGTTTAAAAAATCATCATTCTCACTTACCGCAAAAGGCGGTATAAAAGTCCACGGAAACGAAATGCCTGAAGTTATGGCATACAGCCTTGGCGGACCTTACTCAATAAGAGGTTTCAGAATGAATGGCGTAGGTACCGGTAACTCATTCATCATGGGTAGCGCAGAACTCGCAACACCTATTCCTCTCGTAGACAGACTTAAGTGGGACGTGTTTAAAAATATGCGTTTTGCATTCTTTATCGATGCGGGCAAAGTGTTTGACCCTACAATATCTTCAACACTTTACGACCGACCTCTCGGAGCAATCACTGCAGGTGTCGGCTTAAGACTTTTTGTACCGGGAGTTGGACCAATTTCTGTTGATTACGGTTTGCCGCTTACAAATCCGGGAGATTATGGCTCCAAAAACGGTTACTTCACCTTTGGCACAGGTGGCATGAATATGTACGGATACTAGATAAGGAGATAATAATGAAAAAATTTTTAATACTGCTTGCATTGTTTATGATTGCAACCCCTTGCTTTGCAGGCGGAATCGGATATATAAATTACGAAAAAGTTGCCGCAAATTACAGCTATGCAAAAAATTCAATGAAAGAAATTGAAGCAAAAAGCAATGAAATAAGACAATATTTAATTAACAAAGAAGCTGAATTCAATAAAATTGAATCTCCTATCCAAAAGAAAAAGTTTGAAGAATCTGTGCAAGCCGAATTAAAAACAAAAGAAGCCGCATTCAATGCTTTTCGTGAAAAACGGGAAGAGGAAGTTTACACAAGAATCCATGCCGTTGCAGAAAAAATTCGTATGGAAAAAGGTCTTGATGCTCTATTCGATGCAAGAAGCGTATTCTCAGGAGGAACAGATATTACGGATGCACTTATCCAAAAACTTAATAGTGCCGGCAACAGATAAGTGGAGTGTTCAAAAATCCAATTGTGATATAATATTAACGAATTCAGAATGGAGTGAAATATATGGTTAAAAAGATTCTTTCTCTTATGATTGTCTCAATTATTACAAGCCTTTCATCCACAGTTTTTGCTGATGGCGGAAAAATTGCAGTTGTAGACGTTCAAAAAGTTGTTAACAAATCCGCACAGGTTCAGGCTCTTAAAAAGGAACAAGATGCAAAGAAACAAGAACTTGTTAAATTTATCAACAATGCCAGAGCAGACGTAAGCAAACAAACTGACCCTAAAAAGAAAGAAGAATTAACTAAAAAATACGACAAGGAACTCGCAGCAAAAAGAGAGGCCAATACAAAAGCTTACAAAACAAAACTGCAAGCTATCGACAAAAGTATCTCTGATACAATAAACTCACAGGCAAAAGCCCTCGGTTATGATGTTGTACTAACCAAAGGTGTCGTTTTGTACGGCGGAGATGATATCACAGAAGCGGTTTCTAAAGCGGTTAAATAGACCATGATAAAAGTTTTGGATTGTACACTCCGTGACGGCGGTTATATTATTGATTGGATGTTTCAGAAAGACTGCATAAAATCAATAACGGACAACCTTTCACGTGCGAAAATCGACTTTATAGAATGCGGTTTTTTGAAAGAGTGTGAATATAATCCGGACAAGACTTTTTTTGACACTCCGGAAAGAGTGGTTTTAAAATCCGGCAGAGCTTCGCTTATGGTGAACTTTGGCGAATTTAGTTCAGAGAATTTTCAATATGCTTACGAAAATTCTCCAATAATTCGTGTTGCGTTCAAAAAACACTTAATAAAAGAAGCGCTAGAATACATTCAAACCTTGAAAGACAAAGGATGGGATGTTTTTGCCAATCCAATGAGCACAAATACTTATTCTAAAGAAGAACTTGCAAGCTTAATAACCGAATTGAACAAGATTGAACCATACGGAATTTCTATCGTGGATACTCTCGGGAATATGTACGAAAACGACGTAATCGAGATTTTTAAATTTATTGATGAAAGATTAGAAAAAAATATCTCAATCGGTTTTCATTCACACAACAGTATGCAACTTTCGTTCTCTAACACAAAAGCGCTACTTAAAGCCGGCATTGAACGTGAAATAATCATTGACAGCTGTGTTTACGGAATGGGTCGAGGTGCCGGAAACCTTTGCACAGAGCTGATTACAAAATATTTGAATGATAACTGCGGAAAAAGTTACAAAATTCCGCCAATACTGAAAATCATCACAAAGAATCTCAAACCGATTTACGATAAAAAACCTTGGGGATATTCCACACCATACTATATCGCTGCAATCCACGGTTGCCATCCAAATTACGCAAATCATCTGGTAAATCTGGGATTCACGGATGAAAAAATCGACGAAATAATAGCTCTTATACCGGAAGAGAAAAAAACTTCGTTCGATAAAGAGCTATTACAAAATATATTAAAAAACTAATTGCGTTCTATTTTTTCTTATCAGCTAATTCGCTATCCATTCTCAAGAACACCGGTTTGATATTTTCTTTATCAATCAAGTGCCCAACCTTAATGTTGTCGCAATTAACATCATCGAGTTTTGTATTCAAATCATAAGAAAGCTGTTCAGCCATTCTTGATGCAATATTCGGGCAATACGGATAAATCAATGATGAAATTACGCACATAACCTCAAGAACTGTGGTCAAAACCTGTCCGCACTTATCCATTTGCTCTTCTTTTGCCAAAGTCCAAGGCGCATTGTCCGTTACGTACTTGTTAGTAATATCAACCAACTCAATAATCTTTTGACTTGCTTCCTGAACTTCATAATAATTAAAATGATGTTTTACAGCTTTAACAGTTTCCAAAGCTTTGTCAAAAAGTTCTGATTGAATCTTAAATTCCGGTTTAACATCCCCCTCAAAATACTTAACCAACATAGAAAGAGTTCTGTTAAGCAAGTTACCCATTGAGTTTGCAAGATGAGCGTTCACTTTTTCTTTAAAATCTTCATCAGAATAGTTTCCGTCTTTACCGCAAGGAGCAGCAGATGCCATATAGTAACGAAGCGGATCAGGGCAGTCCAAATTGAAAGCCTCAAGAACACTAGTCGGAGAAATTACGTTTCCTAGAGATTTTGACATTTTAGTTTGGTCAATCGTAATCCATCCGTGCGCAAGAATATGTTTTGGCAACGGCAAATCAAGCGCCATAAGGATTCCGAGCCAATAAATGCTGTGGAATTTCAAGATATCTTTCCCGATAACCTGAACATCAGCCGGCCAATACTTTTGGAACTTTTCGCTTGAACCGTCCGGATTATAACCCAAAGCGGTAATATAATTTGAAAGTGCATCAATCCAAACATAGATAACTTGTTCTTCGTCACCGAGAACAGGAACACCCCAGTTTACGTTAGATTTTGCACGTGAAACAGAAATATCTTCAATATTTTCAAGCTGATTCAAAACCTCATTCGCTCTGAATGACGGAACTATGAATTCCGGATGGGTTTTGATGTGTTTGATAATTGCATCTTTGTATTTTGTGAGCTTGAAGAAATAGTTTTCTTCGCTTACAACTTCCGGTTTTTTAAGGTGGTCAGGACAAAGTCCGTCTTCCGTCAAATCTTTTTCGCTCAAGAACGCTTCACATCCGGAGCAATAAAGCCCAGAATATGAGTTTTTGTAGATATCACCTTGTTTTAAGAGTTTGTCAAAAATCTTTTGTACAACTTTTTCGTGCATATCGTCAGTAGTACGAATGAATTGAGAATAGTTGATATCCAAAGCTTTCCACGCATCTTTGAATTTTTGGGAATTCATATCACACAACTCTTTTGGTGTCATACCTTGCGCCGCAGAAGTTTTTTGAATTTTGATACCGTGCTCGTCAGTACCTGTAAGGAAATACGCATCTTCACATCTTTGAGTGAAATGTCTGAAAATTACATCGGTAAGAATTTTCTCATAAGCGTGTCCGATATGCGGAGCACCGTTAACATAGTCAATTGCGGTCGTTGTGTAAAATTTTTCCATATTAAATCCCCTGTTTCCTGCTACTTATAGAAAAATTATACCACAGGAAGGAAT
>CAKVMU010000127.1 GCA_934773085.1 uncultured Candidatus Melainabacteria bacterium | reverse complement strand
TTCTTTCAATAGCTGAATAAGTAGTTGCCATAATATCTCTCTCTAAAAAGCTCTTACATATATATAAAGTATATAAGTATAAAATAATTGCCTTTTTTGAATTAATTTGTAAAGAAATGTTAAGAGGTGGGTAAAAGTATTTGATTCATTGGATTATTGATGCGGTAAATCTTTTATTTACCACATTCTACAATCTTTTCTAACCAATTAAAATATTAACCTAGACCCCATGGTATAATAGAGTGTAATAGGAGGCGTTTTTTTATGGCAGAGCAAAAATACAGAGTCGGAATTGGTTACGATATACATAAATTAGTTGAAGGCAGAGATTTGATTATAGGTGGAGTTAATATTCCGTATGAGAAAGGTTTGCTTGGTCATTCAGATGCAGATGTGTTGGTTCACGCCATAATTGATGCTCTTTTAGGGGCGGTTTCATTAGATGATATCGGAACGCTGTTTCCGGATACTGATCCCAAATACAAAGATGCAGACAGTATTATGTTACTAAAACACGTGTATGATAAGGTTCAGGCAGAGGGATATTGGATAAATAATCTAGATTCAAACATTATTGCTCAGGCTCCCAAGATGATGCCGCATATTCCAAAGATGAAGGAAGTTCTGGCTTCTGTGCTGGGGTTGGAACTTACGGATATTTCTATTAAGGCTAAAACAAAAGAGAACCTCGATGCGGTTGGTGAATGTCGTGCAATAGAAGCGAATGCGGTTGTAATGTTAGAAAGAATTAATGAAAATTCTTAAACAATGTTTGGTATTTCAACGATAAATGTTGAACCGTTATTAATTTCGCTGATGAGAGAAATTTTACCCCCGTGGAGTTCGACGAGTTCTTTTGTAATGGTCAAACCCAGACCGGTTGAGCTTTCTTTTTTAGTGTAGGCGCTGTCAAGCTGCACGAACTTAGCAAAAATTTTACCGTGGTACTTTTCGTCGATGCCTATTCCTGTATCGTGGACTACAAGTTTAAAGCAGTCATTGTTTTGTATCGCAAGAATATCAACTTGACCGTTTTCGGGCGTAAATTTAATGGCATTACTTACCAAATTGTATAATATTTGTTGGATTTTTTGGTAGTCTGCAAATACTTCAAAATCAGCCGAATACTGCTTATTAATTGTGATTTTCTTTTTTTCGGCAAGAGGAGCAACTATGTTTGACACTTCTTCAACTGCTCTGGCAATTGGGAACGTACTTTTGACAATTTTCATAGCGTTAGCTTCTATCTTTGACATATCCAGAACTTCGTTAATCATTCCAAGAAGATGGGTTGCCGAAATTTTTATATCATTTACGTATTCTTCTTGCTTAGGGTTTAGTTTCCCATAAAGTTGCGCACCCAAGATATCTGAAAAACCCAGAATAGAATTCAAAGGGGTTCTTAGTTCGTGGGAAATATTTGCCAGAAATTCATTCTTAACCTTATCGGCTTCCAGAATTTTTTTGTTTTGCTCTTTGATTGTTTTGTAGGCTTCGTGTTTTTCCACCAGCCCGTCTTTTAGAGCCTTTAGCTGCATTTTGAACACATTAGAAAGCTCCAAGTCTTTTAATACATAAGAAAGTATTGCGGCTGATGCGTTAAGAATTTCTAAATCTTCTTGGGTGTAAAAATTTCCTTCTTTTTTTGCAAGGAGAATTATTCCAAAAACAGTGGAGCGGATGGATATTTTTGCCAAGATATAAGACTTTTTCTTCAATTCAGATAAGCCAACAATTTTAAGAATTTCGGAGTCCGGCGCTAATATCCCGCCGTTTTTTGAAAAAATCCATTTTTTTATACTGCTTGTCAGTGGAAAAGTTTCTTCTAACTTGTAGTTGTTATGAACCTTAAACGTGTATTTTAGCTGAAGACTTTCCGGATTCAGGAAATATATAAATCCTTCATCAAAACTTATAACCTGCTCAAGTTTTTTGAACACGGTTGAGCCGTTTTTGTCCGTATTTAAGTTTATTTCAAACAATTCCGGTATAGTTTTGATAAAGTTTTGCATATTACTTTCTCCACATTAAATTCCGGAGAGCGAGAATATTTCGTAAATCTCGTCGTCAGAGAGTTCCGTAATAATTTTTTCGCCTTCGTAAACGGCTAAATCAGCCAATTCTTTTTTCGATTTTAACATTTCATCAATTTTTTCTTCAAAAGTCCCGAGTGTAATAAGTCTGTGAACCATTACATTGCGGTCTTGACCGATACGGTAAGTTCTGTCTGTCGCCTGTTCTTCTACTGCAGGGTTCCACCACAAGTCGTAGTGAATAACGTTTGTCGCACTCGTTAGGTTTAAACCTGTACCGCCGGCTTTAAGAGAAAGAATCATAACTTTTCTGTCATTGTTTGTTTGGAAATCCTCAATCAAATTCTCTCTTTGAGGTACAGTTAATGAGCCGTGGAAGAATGAAGGCTCCGTACCGCATTCTTCATTTATAATTTTTGATAACAAGTCGCCCATTTCTTTATATTGGGTGAATATTAATGTTTTTTCGTCGTTATCAATGATGCTTTGAACCAAATCAACGCACTTTTCAGCTTTACCGGATAAATCTTTTGAGGTGCCACCGTTTTTTAAGAATTGATACGGGTGGTTACAAATCTGTTTTAATGCAGTGATTAACTTGAAGATGTTTCCTCTTCTGTTTACACCAGTGAAACCGCTTATTTTTTCCATCATTTCATTAAGTGTTTTTTCGTATAAAACAGCTTGAGATTTTGCAAGATAGCAATAATCGTTCATAACCATCTTATCAGGAAGGTCTGAAATGACGGTTTTGTCAGTTTTAACACGTCTTAGAACGAAAGGCGAAACAGAAAGTTTTAATTTTGAAGCTCTTGATTTCTCTTTAAATCTTTCAATAGGAATCGCATAACTCTTTTGAAATTCTTTCATAGAGCCCAAGTAGCCTTTGTTTATAAAATCAAATATGCTCCAAAGCTCAGTTAATCTGTTTTCAACCGGAGTACCTGTCATTGCGATTTTAATATCGGATTTTAATGCTTTAATTGCAAGAGTTTGAGCAGTATCCGGATTCTTGATGTTTTGAGCTTCGTCAACTACAATCATTCCCCAAGTATTCTTTTTCATCTCTTCTACGTCAATTCTCATAATTGCATACGTGGTAAGAATAACATCGTTTTTCATATCTAATTTTCGGTCCAAGCCGTGATATGTAGCAACTTTTAATGAAGGAGCAAACAATTGCAGTTCCTTCATCCAGTTACCCATAAGGGTTGTTGGGCAAATAACCAAAACAGGATTTTTTAATTTTTTGTCCTCTTTTAGTTTTAATATAAGGCTTATAACTTGAATAGTTTTACCTAACCCCATGTCATCTGCCATACAACAGCCAAAACCTTTTGATACGTTAGTCCATAGCCATTTCAAACCTGTCATCTGGTAAGGTCTTAATTCACCTTTTAAATCTTTAGGTTCTTCTACATCAACCGGTTTTGCAAAGTCTTTTATGACATTAGCGTATGCTTCATCATAATTGAAATCGTAGTTTTGAAGTTGACCTGACATTGAAGCGTGAATGAGTTCAAGTCTTGTCATTTTCTTGTGATTTGCGTTGGCAATTTGTTCGTAAAGTTTTTTGCCTTCAGTCTTGTCTACGAGAATATATTTACCGTTGTATTGAATTAATCCATCACTTTCGTTAAGAAGTTTGTTAAACTCTTCAAGCGAAATTTTTTCATCTCCGAGAGCCACTTCATACGAGAATTCCAAAATGTCATCCAGAGAAATTGAACCGGTGGATACTGTGTTGAATATTTCCATCAATTCTCCGGAACGTGAAGCTTTGACTTTTGCATTAATAGAAGCTCTAGGTATGATTATATTAGTAAGTTCTTCCGGAAGAATAACTTCAATTTGAGCCTTTTGGAGATAGTATGATGTTTGTGCAATCAGTTTGTACACTTCGTTTAAGTTCATGACTAAAGAAAGCTTTTCTTCGTCTTCAAAAAGAGTTTCTAACTCCGGCATATAGCGAAGTGCGTAATTAAGTTGTTTTTCAACTATTTTGCCGATATCTTCCGTATCCAAATCCCAAATATTGTCTTCGTGATACAAATCATCAATTAATATGCTGTCGCCGGTATTTCTGTTTTTAATATGAATTTTTAACTCAAATTTATCATCAGCAATTTTGTTAACCTTGAAATACGGAATAAGGTCATATTTGCCAAGATAAAGCTCGTCAAACCATTGAGCAAAGTTTTCAGCAACATCTTTGCCTTTGAGTAAACATCTTTGTTCCAAGTCCTTTATCATATAATGACCGGATTTGATATCTTTGAAACGATAAGCTTTTATGCCTAAAAACTTGTATACCAAATAGTTAAGATATTCACGAATAAAATTATTAACAAAATCTTTTGGTTTTTCTCCCTGAATAAACAAGTTTTCCGGAACATTTTTTTCAAGCTCATTTATAATCTTTGCAGATTCTTTATTAGAAACGATAGGCTCATATACGATTCTGAAAGCACCGCCGCCCGGAGCTTCTCTGCGCTTTACTGTTGGTATAAAATAAAGCTTTTCGATTAATTTCATTGCGAAATGTGTAAGCTTGTTGAAGTAAGCAAAAGTTTGCGTGAGAGAAGAGAAATCTACTATCTCCCCAAATCCGCCAAAATAATCCAAAACCAAGTCTAATGGCATAACATAGCCGATTTGCCCGTTTACTTCTTTTGGGGTGAATCTAAACATAGAGCCTTTTGACTTCAGATAAAATTGAAAATTATTTGTCGGAGTTACGAAGAAAGATAATTTTCCTTTTTCATTGATTAAGAAAAAATCTGTATTTCTTACAGGAGAATTAGGAGATAGAAATATTCCTTCAAACTCATCTTCCACAAGTTGGTAGATTAAACTTAAGGTGTACCTAAAATCCTTATTCTTAAATCCGTCCGGATTTTCACTCAAGTTGAAGAAGAATTCGTCAACATTATTCTTTTTCAATGATAAATCTATATCTAAAGCTTTTACGTTATTATTTTCGGTCATTATAGTCTCTCTGTTATATGGTCAAAATGTTTATTAGAAAAGTAGGGTGCGCATACTTGCGCACCGCAAACTTTTAATTTATTTAATCAAGCTTTCGCAGTTCATTTCTGCCGGTTGTTTAATGCCCATCAATTGAAGAACTGTTGGTGCAACATTACACAACGCTCCGTCTTGTTTTAATTCAACAGGGTAAGGCGGATTAATTACAACGAAAGGAACTTCGTTTGTTGTGTGAGCAGTTTGTGGT
>CAKVMU010000126.1 GCA_934773085.1 uncultured Candidatus Melainabacteria bacterium | reverse complement strand
TATAGATATTTTGTTAAATAGAACTTTTTTTACAAAGCCAGAGTTTTATACTCTAAGTTTTGATTCATTACATCTGTTGGGTTGTTGTAATCGTATGGTATAAAGATACTTCTTTCGCTGACATTTGGTAATTCTTCCAAACCGTATGCATCAATGAATTTTTCATCGAGTTTAAGTGTGTAGCTTCCCGGGGCTAAACCTGAGATATAGAATTGACCGGAAGAATCTACTGTTGAGTAATTTACTTCATTACCTTCGCTGTCAAGGATTACAACAATAAAGTCTGTAATTTTCAAATCACGTTCAAAGTCATCACTGATTTTCAGAACACCGGATACAGAACCGACAGTACTTGCAAGCGGAAGTTCGAGTTTTGTTGTGAGTCCTTTATCAATTTTAACAGTTTTGCTGATTAAATCATTGTTAAGCGGAGCAACAGTGATAGGCAAAGAATCCATATCCAAAGATATTTTGTAAATACCGCTTGTTAAAGCAGCGGAAGAGATTCTGCCACGTTTGTTAGTGTATTCAACATCACTTGACCAGCTTGTGATAATAGGAATATCTTTTACAGGGATATCAATTTTCTTATCAAATTTTCCGTTTTTGTTTACGTCAATGTATGCAATTGCTTCAAAGATACCTTTATCTTCGTTTTCATCGCCAATTGATTTAAGTCCGTGTTGGAATATCTGATAAGCGTCATTGAATATAAAGTTAACAGAGTGTCTGTTTGTAGTTGGTGTAAACATATTATCAATAAAATAACCGCCGTTTTGTGAGTATTGATATCCGACAGTCATCATTTGACCGGATTTAGCTCTGTAACCAAGGTTTACGTTAAAGTCTTGACCGGATTGTCCATGATAACGGAAACCCCATCCAAGACCGAGGGTCATTCTTTTCCAAGTTGGGAAAGTGTATCCGAAACGGAACATATTGTAGTTGTTTTTATAACTAGTTGTTTTATAGTCAACAAAGTCGTGTCCCATACGGAATTTACCCATATTATGAGGTATAGGAACATCCAAATCAATATATGTATCTGCGTATTTTGAATAATAGTTTCTGTTAAGAGATGTTTGTTCTTTATAACGTGTATCATAAACGCTTTCACGGTGTCCGGCTTGAATGTTTGCCCATCTGCCAAGGCTTCTTGAAACGTTTAAATCATAGTTGTAGTTTTTGTTTCTGCCCAAATCGTTTGCGCCACGTCTGTGATATGTATTAAATCTGACATTAGCAACTTTCGGAACTCTTGTGTTTGCATTGATGTTATATTCATCAAAGTCAATAGTTCCGCCTTCATAACGGTTGTTCATGTTTGAATAATACTTGTTGTATCCGCCGGAAACGCTTGTTGAATTGAAGCTCAAAGAACCTTGTGCACGTCCGCCTGTTCTGTCGTTTTTAGAAGTGGAATCAGTACTTGCTATGTAGAAATCAGGAGAAGTATGATAACCTTCGATTTTAGCAGATGCGTGTTTTGGTTTTAAGAACTTACCGCCAAAACTTCTTAAGTCTTTTGAGTATTCAGCAGTACCTTTAACCATATAGCCGGGATGAGTATTATTTTCTCTTACATCGTGCGCAACGCTGGCTCCGGCTGTTCCTCTGAGTTTTAAGTTTTTATCTTTAGGGTTAACATATTCAATGCTGTTGAGTGTTGTTGCACCTTCAAGGTAGTTTACGTTTTTCTGAGTACCGGTTACCAGAAGTGCATCGTTTGTAGGGATTCTGTAGAATACACTTGATGAGGTTTTTTCATATATTTTGTCCCCTGTTAAACGTGATTCAAATGTTACGTTGTCTTTAATACCGTATTGATAATCAACTCCGGCTGTAACCTTTTTGTTGTTACCACGATAAATATTTGCACCGTCACGGAATAATCTGTTTTGGTAGCCCCAAACACCTGCGTAAGCAGAACCTCTTTGTTCTTTTTCAAAAGGCTTGTCACCGTAGAGTGAATATTTTTCTTCTTTAACAACTTCTACAGTACCATCTTCGTTAACTTCTTCGATTTTTACGGTTTGAACATTTGCCGGTAATTGCATTTCTGAAAGTGAATAATAACCTGCGTATGTATTTAATGTCACAGGCTCATTTCCGTTTATGGAAACTCTGACCAAACTGGTTGGTTTTACATAGCCATTTAGCTGATATGCAGGAGTTTTGTCGTAATCATAGTTCCAAATTTGAGCACCAAAAATGTTTGTACCGATTGCCGCATCTGTGTCGGTTCTTCCTTTTACTCTACCTAATTCGTAATAATATTTGTCACCGGTTTTCTTGTTAGTAAAGTTATTCAAATAAGCAGCAGACAAACCGCCAAACATAAATGCATCTTGGCGATAGTGGAACATATTTGCTTCTGCACGATATTTACCGCCAAAAGCATTACCGGAAGCTGTAATTGAAGTATTACCGGATATTGTGTCGTTGATTGTGCGATAATTTTGGAATTTTGTGGACATGTTATCGTTAATCATGTTGTTGTGGAGTCCAATTCTGTTTAATGAAATAACTCCGTTTTTCTTAGGTAAAATAACGTCCGGATGTGCTTTTGGAGAATTATCATCAACAAATTCTGTGCTGATAACGTGCAAAGCTTGAATATCTCTGTCTGTTTGAGCGTTTACTGTGAGGTTTGAGTAATCGGTAGTAATTTTTGCACCCATAATTCTTTCTGCAACAGAGGCAGGGATAAATGCTTCGTTGATAACATTATCCATAATGCCTTGTTGCAAGAATACAGGTCTTTTTGAGGATGTTACTATATCATTGATGAATACACCTTGTTGATTAATAACACCATTCATACCGTCGTATGTTGTGAAGTGAATGACCTTGTCTGCACGGTTTGCGCTGTAGTGGACTTCAAAGATATCAGCCAATTGTTTGAAAGGTACAAGAATTTCGGCACCGTCTGATATCATAATTTCGATATCTTGATAGACTTTGTCGTTGATTGAGACATATGAAATTGTAGAATCGTTAGCAGCCGGCGCAGGTTGAATCAAACTTGCGCTTATTAATGCTGCTATTAGTATGTACTTAATTCTATTTAACATTAATCTCTTCTTTTGTACCCATGGGGCGGGTTTGATGGATTTGTAATCCTTTTTCTTCCACTTTTTTCAAGCAATCCGTGCTTGGTCTAAACTTCTATTTAACTTTATTTTCTCTTTTTTTTGCCTAAATTTTAGGCTTTTTTTGATTGGTTTTTTCTATTTACTTATTGCTGTTATATAAACGGTTGCACTGTAGCTTCCTGCAGTGTCTTCGCCGATTGAATATGTATTTGTTGCAGGTTGTCCGCTGATTCTTTCAGTAAGTGTTCCTTGAACTGCGGAGCCTGTAAAGTTGATTTTGTAGCACTCATCATAAGTTTCTGACTGAGTAAAGTTTATATCCATGCCGTCTGTTACGGTCATATTTATTCTGTATCCGATAACGTCAGCATTGTTACTGTTTCCGTTTTTTGCGTTAGATACAGCTGTTCCTGTCGGAAGCGATGTTGTGTTTCCGAAGAGCAAGTTTCCGTTTGAATCAAATGCTGAAACTTCGCCATCAGTTGTTAAAATTTTTGAATACACTATAAAATCGTATGTATTTGTATCGTTAGTTTGCAGATTGAAAGACGAACTAAGTTCACCGGTGATTGCTCCTGTTGCAGGTTCTATCGTTCCTGCTTCATTAGAGCTTACTTTCTCGACGGCCACCGCTGCCTGAACAGACGTGTTAATCGTCTGTTCAGTTGAAGCGTAGCCATAAGCTTGTACCGTTCCTGTTAGAACGGCTGTTACCAATATTAAAGATTTTAGTAAATTAAGCTTTTTCAATGTTTTTACCTTTTACTAGATAGCACCTACATCGGTAAGTGTTAGAGTTGCTTGGTATGTACCACTCATATCTTGAGTGTTGAATGTATTTGCTTCGTTGCCGCCTGAAACTGCATATGTCAAATCAAGCACACCGTTCTTCATTGTGTATTCAACTCTGTTGTTAGACTCATCCCAAGTTGCTGAAATTGGAGTTGCTGAAGGACCATGTTCGTGAGTGTAGTTTGATGAAACTGCAAATGCAATTGCATTAGGATTTTGGTCAGCATCAGTAGATCCGCTTGTAATGTTTGTTACAGAAGCAGCTTCCGGAATTTCTGTTGTGTGAGTAAATACTAACTTAAGGTTTTTGCAATCTGTATCAGCTCCGTAAAGAGGTGATGCGTCACCTGTTACAGGGCAAGCACCTGTTAAGTACATTTTTCTTGTTTTAGCGTTAGAAATAACGTTGAATGTACCGGTCATACCACTGTCAATTGAAATGCTTTTGTAATCTGCACCGAAGGAAGTTGTTGAGTTCAAGTTCGGGGTAGTTGTTGTAATCTTGATGTAATCTTTCAAGTCCAATTGATACTGTGCTGAAGCATTCTTTGATGTGTCTGCTCCGCCGTCAGCAAATGCTGTGCATACAGTAAGGGCAAATGCGATTGGCAAAACTTTTGCGATTTTTGTGATTTTCATTGTGGGGTACCTTCCTTTCTTACTTAAATTTCACCCGTGATTTTTAATATAGTGTCTTTCTTTATAGTTTTTCTGTTATCTTTCTCGTCTTTATAGTAGAAGATGAGTCTGATAGTATATTCGCCGGCTTTTGTAATCTTGTCGGTTTCAATTTTTTGTTTTGCTGTGTATGTGTTATTTCCACCAACTACAGCGCTGTCCAAAGAGTATTCATCAATAAGCTTTTTGCCGTCAATGATTTGTATTGCGCCGTTGTAACGAACTCTGCTGTTACCGGTTGAAACAATCTTCATCTGTGTGTAAAGCCCGTCTTTTTCTTTTACGATTCCATATGATTCGATATCAGCTTTCTTTGTGAAATTACCTTTATCAATGTAAACAGGAACACCGACTCTTGTTTTTAAAACAAGTTGGGCACCGATTCCACCGGCCTGAGGAACATTAAATTCTTTTGTATTTACGTCTTCAAAATAAATAATAGCTCTTGATTCACCATCTGGTAATGAGTTTATGTTCGCTATGTTTACACGAACTTTTTGTGATTTTCCCGGTGGAATAGTGAATTCTGACGGAACAAATCTTAGTTTTGAAGACATGTTATATGGGTCATTTTTGTTTTCGTCAAAGATAATATCAGACTTATCGGAAATTCTGAAATAACCGGTATAAGCCTTAAAACGAATAGGCTTGGTTGAATAGCCTTTGACTTCAACCGCACTTGTAACGTAATTGTTTTTCAATTTGTTTGCATTAATCTCAATTCTTGTTGGAGATACGACAATGGAAGCATAT
>CAKVMU010000125.1 GCA_934773085.1 uncultured Candidatus Melainabacteria bacterium | reverse complement strand
TCCATTTGCACCAAGCATCACAACAATGACAATTCCGGTTGAAGACATCGGAACAGTTATCGGACCTGGCGGAAAACAAATCCGTGCTATCATTGATGCTTCCGGCGCAGAAATTGACATTCAAGACACAGGTGTTGTTACAATTACTTCTAACGACCAAGAAGGCGCTGCTATCGCTAAGAAAATGATTAACGACTTAACATTCAAACCTGAAGTTGGACTGGTTATAAAAGGTAAAGTTGTTAGAATCATTCCTATCGGTGCATTCGTTGAATTGGGTGGCGGAAAAGACGGTATGGTTCACATATCTCAAATCTGCCAAGAAAGAATTGAAACAATTGAACCTCATGTTAACGTAGGTGATGAAGTTATTGTTAAAGTTATCAAAATCGACGATAAGGGTCGTGTAAACTTGACAATCAAAGGCGTTACCGAAGAAGACAAGGCTAAATGTCTCAACGCTTAGATTGATTAATAAACAAAAAATGGCGGGTTGTGAGATTCACGACCCGCTTTTTTATATAAAAAAAATTCTACTTATATCTTTTGTCTGTATCAACATTAATTATATCAATTTCATTTATGTTAATAAAATTTAACTGTAATGCTCTTATAACAGCTTGTAAACGATTTTCTACTTTTAGCTTTTCATAAATAGACTCAAGATGAGCTTTCACCGTATGTATGGAAACCTTCATACGAGTAGCTATATCCTTATTTGATAAGCCGGAAGCTAAACAATATACTACTTCTTGCTCTTTTAAAGTAAGAATATTCTGTTCTGATATCCTTTTCAATAACTTGTCCTTTTCACACTTGTATAATATATTTGTACATCATGTTTAGCCAACTGTCTATAGGCTACTTGGCTATCTTAAAAAAATATTTATTATTTTTTGTAACTATGTAAATATATATTACAAAATGCACCATATAACATCCTAATTGAGCAATTTCTTGTACAAAAACAACTTTATACATGTGTGAAGTTATTCTAAGGTGTGTTAAATTGGTTAATTCAATTTATAGTGTATATTCAATAAATCATTTTTCGGACATAGCACAAGATTTGCAAAGCGTTGTGAATCGTTTGGCGCCTCCAATTGAAATGTATACCCCATTAATGGCTGAATATTTATCCGGTTTGCCAATGTCATGGGACATGTCAATCTTTGAGACACCGGTTTTGCCAGATTATCAACCAATTCCGATAATGTATAATACGCAAGAAAACTCAGAGCGCTACGCTACGCCAAGAGATAACTATACTGACCGTCACAGCAAGCAACCAAAATCATTTCACAGTCCAGTAGCTTTTGAAGGTCTGCCTGTTGTAGGAAAATTAAACAGCGTTCCGGAAAAAATAATAGATAAAAACTATATGGGTGCAAGCGCCTTATGGTCACTAGCTGCTCTCAACGGACCGGAAGAATTGCGTGACGTCTTTGAAGCCTACAAACAAGTAAAAGCTTTTTGTACCGGCAAGAAATACAATGGTTTGTATAATTTTAAAGAATACCAACACCCGTTTTCTTTCTTCAGAGGAACTCTTTTACATAAATTTCTGAATCCTAACAATCCAAAAAATAAATTCAAAAAATTAACTAAATTTATTGTAAATAACGATAAAAGTTTAATTGAAACAAAATTAGGTCATAATTTTTTACAAAAAGCTAAAATTTCACCAGAAGAAATAATAACGTCTATAAAAGATATTACATATACAGATGAATTTCCAATTTATGTAAAAGCTTTTAAATTTACCGGAAAAAGTACGTTTGGCAAACTTACTGCAAGAGCTATGACCAGAACTCCTGTTATAGGTTTAGTCGTATCCGGAGGAATTGAGGGTATAAATGCTATGCATGAAATAAACAAAGGGAAAAATCCTGTGAAAGAAATTGGAAAAGCGGTTGTCCGCTGGGGTAGTTCAGCTGCATTAACAGGAGTTTTGGGCGCTATAGGCTCAACCTTCGGTCCTGTTGGAACTATAATCGGAATGGGTTTGGGTTCTATTGCTAGTGCAGCAATTGGTAATGCTATTGCTTAGATTGACTCTCTTGAAACATTTTTTCATATGCACTTAAATCGTACTCCAGAGAATTATCCGGCTCTTTTAATATATTCTTAATAGCACATAAAGTATCTACACCATCCTTAAAAGAGATTTCTTTCCATAGTAAAACATCATATCTCAAACAACATAGCAAATCCTCTGTTATCCAGCCTCGTCGACTAATTTCCCTCTCAGCTCTCTTGTAATATTTCTGATTTACTGCTTTGAATGATTGATTGTTTTGGGATATTGGACTGATTCGCATTTTTTACTCCTTGTGAATATTGACTCAAAGACTTGAAATAGGTGCTATTACTTAGATTGTTTCTTTAGCAAATTTTGATATAGCTTCAAATCTTCTTCTAACGCAACACTTGGTTTGTTTAATAGTTTTTTTATTGCCAACAGTGTATCTATACCGTCTTGAACCGGAATTTCCTTCCAAAGCATAATGTCATACCTTAAACGACAATAAATATCATATGAAACCCAATTGCAATCCTTAATCCACTCTTGCGCCTGTTTGTAATATTTCTGATTTACCGCTTTGAATGATTGGTTGTTCTGAGATATTGGATTGATTCGCATTTTTTACTCCTTGTGAATATTTGCTCAAAGACTTGAAATAGGTACTATCGCTTGAATTATTTTCCTTGAAGCAAATTATAATAAATTTTTAAATCTCTTTCTATAGTAATATCAGATTTTGTTAATATTTTTTTGATAGCCCTTAATGTATCAATACCGTCTTGCAACGGAATTTCATTCGCATAAACATCATATCTTAAGCAATTTAACACATCATCTGCAACAAAATTGCAATCTTTAATCCACTCTTGCGCCTGTTTGTAATATTTCTGATTTACGGCTTTGAATGATTGGTTGTTCTGGGATATTGGACTGATTCGCATTGCTTTACTCCTTGTTATTGAATTCTAGCACAGAATATTTGTAAAAAACAAGATTATTTTTGACACGTATAATTAAATGTCATAAGAGAATATTAAGAATTGTAAAGAATATTTAAAACTCTGAAATCGCAACTATTTTGAATACTTTTTATATATATAAGATGGTATAAAAAGAAAGTTTTAAGTAAGATGACGAGCATTAACAATTCAGAATTTAATACTTATTTAAATCAAGCACAAAGCCTTTTTGGTCAATTAGGCTCATTGGGCGGGGTATCTGGTAATGATTCTTCTTACGTAAATTGTATTTTTAACGGCATTAATTCTGTAGAACAAATTGCAAGTGATGATGATAGCCAGAAAGCAGCAGGTATCCAAAACTTAATCAATAGCGTAATGTCAATCATAGACAAATTAATCTCTAATGAGGCACAAGCTGCAAAAAGAGATGTTAAAAATAATTCAAAAAGAGCTGCTGAAATTGAAAAAGAACAAAAAGCCGCTGAAGCTGAATTGAAGAATCAGATTTCAGAAATCTCTAATGAAGTAAAAGGACAATCTGATATTGTTGTAAGTGCTTCAAATTTGTTAAAGAAAACTTCTGAAGAATTACAGGCAAAACAAGAACAGATTAATGAAATAATTAAACAAATTCAAGAAAAACAAGAAGAATTAGCGAGTGCAAAAACTGCTAAAGAAAGAGCAAGTTTGCTTAACGAAATTCAAGGATTGTCAAATAGTATTGTTGAGATAACTTCTGCAATGGCTGATATTCAAGCAACTGTTGAAGATGCAAGCTCTAAAGTAGAAGCTGCTGTTACTCAAATTGAAACAGCAAAAGGTAACGCAGTTGAAATTCAACAAGACGGTCAAATGAAAATAACCGAAATTGCACAAGACGGTGCAGCTGAAATACAAAATAATGTTCAAAGCAATGCAACTGGTGTTTCAAATGAAGTAACCGGTGCGTCTGCACAAGCAGCTGCAGAAGCAGCATCTTCAAATTATCTTACTGCGTCTACAGCTCCTAAATTGTATAGAGTAGCAAATGACCAAAATACTGCAGGTTCAACAAGAATCGGCGGTGCTGTTCAAAACTTGAGAACTGTAATGCAAGGTATTGGTGGCTTGAGCAATAATACAGAAATTTTGGCTCATTTTGAAACTTCAATCGGCAGCAAATTGAATGAGTTCTCAGGTTATGTCGGAGCTTGGAACTCTGCATTAGAGCCGGTTATAACAAGTATTGGTTCATTTGTTGGCGAGGCAGGCGTTCAAGCAACTAATGAAGCGTTACAAAAAGCAGTAAAAACTGATTTAGAAACAGTTACAAATACAGAATCAAACGACGGAAATAAAAATCCCGAAGGACAACCGAATTTATTGACTCCGAATGTAAAATTCCAAGAATTCGGAATTTAGGGGTAGGGGTTAATGAGAGTAAAATAATAGTCGTCGGGTCGACTTTACCAAGCTGACCAAACAAACTTATTAAGATTATATAAAGTTTTTATTTAGCGAGTGTATGTTATACACTCGCTAAATCTTTTATCAGAGAGGCTTAGAGGGGTATTTTGTTAAGTATTATAGCCTTTCTAATACCCTTTACTCCTTTGTTGACTCTAATTTTCCGTTGTGTTGTAATATTATTGAATATCCAGTACATAAGATAGGAGACAAATCTAATATGGCAACGAAAACTAAAAAAACAGTTGAAAATTTAGAAAAAACTCTTAATGCTCCGGAAGTTGTTGAAACTCTCGATCAGCTAGAAGTTTTAATTTCTAAAGTTCACAAAGCACAAAGAATATTTGCAACTTTCTCTCAAGAAAAAGTTGATGCAATATTCAAAGCAGCTGCTGCTGCTGCAGACAAGGCTCGTATTCCTTTGGCGAAAATGGCTATTGAAGAAACAGGAATGGGTGTTCTTGAAGACAAAATCATCAAAAACCACTTCGCTTCTGAATACATCTACAACAAACACAAACACGCAAAAACTTGCGGTATTATAAAAGAAGATAAAGCTAACGGTATCAAAGTCGTTGCTGAACCTCTAGGTGTTTTGGCAGGTATCGTACCTACTACAAACCCTACTTCAACAGCAATTTTCAAATCTTTGATTTCTCTTAAAACAAGAAATGGTATTATCTTCTCACCACACCCAAGAGCAAAAAAATGTACAATTGCTGCTGCTAAGCTAGTTCTTGATGCTGCAGTTAAAGCTGGTGCTCCAGAAAACATTATCGGATGGATTGATGTTCCTTCAATCGAACTTTCAAGCGCATTGATGAAACACCCTTCTATCGATTGTATCCTTGCTACAGGTGGTCCTGGCATGGTTAAAGCAGCTTATTCATCAGGAAACCCTGCTTTAGGTGTTGGTCCTGGTAATACA
>CAKVMU010000124.1 GCA_934773085.1 uncultured Candidatus Melainabacteria bacterium | reverse complement strand
TAAGGAGAAGGGGATTGAGACTCTTGAACTCTTTCAACAAACCGACGATATTGTTAGCGCAATAAAATTTGGCGAACGTGAGTTCAGAAAAGTTATTGAAAAAATTCCTTCTCAAACCAGAGATTTATACAACATAATGCTTGTTATTGCAAAAAGCATTAGTATCAACCTACTTGATTTAGAGAGTTTTGGCAAAGAATACCATGCCGGATTTTTAACTATACTAAAACTCATCGGACTCATAAATGAAGAAGAAAAAAATCTCGAAACTCTTAAAGATGAGATTTATAATGCTGCAAAAATTGACAATGAAATAATGAAAATGGTGCACGAATCCCAAGAGGAACGATACGGTAAACAAGGAATCGCAGAAGTCTCTTATACAACCACCCCTTCAAAAGCCGTACTCGTAGTCGGTTCAAACATCCGAGAGCTGGAAACTATTCTTGAAGCATTAAAAGAAACTGATATCGACGTGTATACCCACGACGATATGATGATTGCGCATACATTCCCAAAATTTTCCGAATACAAAAATTTAAAAGGACAATACGGTCAAGGAGTAGAAAATTGCCTGCTAGATTTCGCAACTTTTCCTGGGCCTATCATTCTAACAAAACATTCTTTGCACAATATCGAAAATCTTTATCGTGGGAGACTGTTCACTACCGATTACACCTGCCCTAAAGGTGTAATCAGAATTAACAACAACGATTTTTCGGAAGTTATTGAATCTGCCAACAATTCTAAAGGTTTCAAGAGTGGAAAACAATGCGAAAGCGTTATCATAGGCTATGACCATGAGGAAACGAGTTTTAACATAAAGAAAATTCTAAAGAATGGGAATTACGACAGAGTATTCCTAATCGGACTCGAAAGATATTCGCTTGAACAAAAAACTTATTTTGAAAGACTTATTAAACTTCTACCAGAAAATATTTTTGTAATTTCTTTTTCATATAATTTTGCAAAAGAACACACAATTCATATTAACACCTGCTTTGATAATTTTGGGATAATGAGAGTTTTTGAAGAGATAAAATCTCTTGGACTTGATACAACGGTTTTTGTTCCAAAATGTGACAGGAACTCTATTTCACAAATGATATACCTTTCAGAAAACACAAAAACTCAAGTTTTTGTCGGCAAATGCACACCGATAATTCTTAACCCGTCTCTTATGAATACCCTGCAAACCGTGTTTTCTATCAATAGCATAAGCTCTGCAAAAAAAGATTTAGATTGCATTTTAAATCGCAAATAGATTGTGTATTGACTCAATTTGGTGTATATTAAAGTCAGAGAGGTGCTTATGGAAAACTTTCCTGCAGTTTTTGTGCTTGACAAGAATCCGAATTCCGGAGAAATTTTGAGTTCATATCTAAAGGATTTCGGGCTTAAGGATATACGTGTTTTTCAGGATTACAAAAAAGGAATTGAAGAGATAAAAGAATGCCAACCTATTGTATTTGCAGATATTACGGAGTGTTCTTCTCAAGCAATGTCAATTATTGACTCCGTGAAACTTTACACTTCAAAAATTGTAATTACTTCCGCAGATTATTCTACAGACATAATTGTGAAAGCTATGAAACTTGGCGCAAAAGAGTTTTTGCCAAAACCGATTATAAAAGACGATTTAAAAAGAGTTTTGGAATTACTTGCTCAAACTGATTCAGAAGAGAGCGCATCGAAAATAATCACAATTTACTCAAACAAAGGTGGAATCGGGAAAACAACTATAGCAACAAACATAGCCTCAGAGATTGCAAAAGTTACCGGTGATAAGACTGCTCTAATTGATTTAAACCTGCAACTTGGAGACGTTTCTACATTTTTGAACCTGACTCCTAATTTTGATGTAAGTTACGTTATAAATAATCTTATTGACAAAAAAGGCGATGTTCTGATAAAGGCTTTTGAAAAATATAAGAACACAAACTTGTACGTGCTTTCCGACCCAAGTTATATTGAACAATCCGAAAGCATCACACCACAACAAATTTCAAAGTTATTTGAAGCTTTGAAAAAAGTTTTTCCGTTCATAATTATTGATATGTCATCAAATATTGATGAAAATAGTCTTAAAATACTGGATTTGTCTGACATAATCTTTTTCACGACAATTGTAAACTTGCCTGCAATAAGAAATTCTCAAAGATGCTTAAATTTATTCAAATCAAGACGATATCCGGCTGGAAAAGTAAAAATCATACTTAATCGATACATGGATAATGACGATATCAAAGTCGAAGATATTGAAAACGCTCTTGGCGAAAAAATTTATTGGAAAATACCTAACAATTACTTTTCAATAATGGAAGCCATTAACAAAGGAGTTACGGCGAGTGAAATCAGTTCCGGTTCAAACATTGCCAACAGTTTTCGTGACTTTGCTTCAAAGATTTCGGACGATATTATTGAAAATACCATTGTAAAATTCAGATAGGAATCAGGAGACACAATGCAAAACGCTCTAAAAGAAATATTTCAAATTACGAACAAATACATCGTACTGGCAACACCTTTAATCTTATTTTCATTGGTTTCAAGTGTCTACCTAACAGTATCAATGACAAACAACCCTATCGGACTGTTGTTGGCAATAACCATTTTCACGCTTATGAGCGGAGCATTTATTTCCGGCTGGTTCTATATGGTAAAAAATGCGGTTTGCAACACTCAAGATAATGACCCAAATATGCTCTTAAAAGAGTTTCCATCCGGTGTCGGAGAGTACTTCCTGTCTGCATTGGGTTTAATCTTCAACTCCATTACATTCATATTTATAATGCTTATAGGCTCTTACTTCGTCGGTGTAAAAACGATTGGGAACCCAAATATTTCCGGAGAAAGCCTAACCAATGCGATACAAAGTGCTGAAGCTTTAAAGGAGTTTTTAACTTCACTTTCCGCCCAACAGCTCAACCAGCTGCAACATTGGAACCTTTTGTTGTTGGGAGTAATGGCACTTTGTTATTTTTTGCTAATTCTCTACGTTCCTGCAATGTTTTTCAAAGAAAAGAATCCATTTAAAGCAATTTTTGTTTCTCTCAAAGATTTGTTCAGCAGGAATTTCATCAATACTTTGGGGGTTTATATTCTGATATTTGCAATAAACTTCGTTATCTCTATTTTTGCAGCACTCACTAGCGGTAATTTTATACTAAATTTTGTAATGACATTAGTAAATTTCTACTACTTAATCCTAATGGCAGTCGGAATTTTTTACTATTATTACAACACTTTTGTCCGCTCTCCTCTTGGCAGAAATATCGATACAAAAATTTAGTCTCAAATTTTTGAATAAACATTATCCACCATAGTTTCTTCAAAACCAAATCTTTTAAGAAGCATTTCGTGTCCGAATCCGTTTTCAAGATTCCCGATAACCACCAATGAAGATGGTGCAAGCCTTTTAGACAATTCCTCCGCAATCATATATCGGTCTGACGACGGAATATAAAACCAACAATTTCGGCACAACACAACAGAATTTTCCGGCGGAATATTTTTGATTTCATCCTGTATTGTAGCAATTTTAAAATCAACTTTTTCATCTAAAATCGGTTTTGGTCTTACTGCCAAAGGAAAAGACAAGTCAGTTGCTCTCACCGCATCAAAATATTTTGAATAATTATCTTTTGTACAATGATTCATACTCAACAAATCATTTTCAGAAATATTACAAGGCTCTTTCTTTGCTCTTTTAATAATTACATCATCTAAATCGGATGCAACAATCGGAAAGAATTTCTGCGATTTATCCCCAAATTTTTCCATCAAAGCCACCGCAAGAGACCAAGGCTCCGAACCGTCAGAACAAGCCATATTAAACACATTAACCTTGTCAACATTCTTATATTTAGCAGCCAAAAGGTTCATGAAATCCTGCCAATTTAAGTCATTACGAAAAAACGTAGTTGTATTTTGGTAAAGTCGATTTCCTCCATGAGTCACAACCCTAAAGTTTGACTGAAATGTCGGTTGTGTATAATTATTGGTTGAATTAATTTTGAGCATACTTTTTTAAAACTTCTCAAAATTAAATTTGCTATTTTTATTTAAACTTATTTATGACAAACGTCTTATCATTTCATGAGCATCTTCATCATCAGGAAATATATCAACCACTTCGTCCAAATATTTAAGTGCATTGTCATTATCTTTCAGTGCTTCATAACATTTTGCGATACTCATCAAAACAGAAATACTTTTCGGACGTTTTGAATCAATGTTTTTAAATATATTCAACGCTTGCTGATAATCTCCCAGTTCATAGTATGTCAGAGCCAACGTATTTAGAGTTTCCACATCCGAATTCTGTTCAACAGCACGAATCAAATATCTTTTCGCCTCTTCATAATCTTTTCTTGCAAACAGAATTCTGCCCGCACAGAACTGTACATATTCGTGATTAGGTTCTAACTCCACGGCTTTCATTATGTATTTGTACGCATCATCTAATTCGTTCAATACAAGTTTGTTCAATGCCATAAAAGTAAGTCCTAAAACATTATTTGGTTCTATTTCAAGAGCCTCTCCGTAATATCTGTCTGCTTCCTGATTTTTAGAAACTGAATACAAGTAGTTTCCGTATTCAAAAATAATTTCAAAATCATTCGGAGCCAATCTCATCGCAGTCTTAAATTCGTCCTCTGCATAATCAAACAGACGTTTATTGAGATAAATAATACCCAAATCCTTGTGAGCTTTAGCCATTTCCGGATTCATTTTAATAACTTTTTTCAGCATTTTTTCTGCAGTATCAGTGTCACATAGACTTGATGACAGTATTGCGTATTGGTGAAGAACCTCCGCAGACATTTTATTTTTCAACAAAATATTGTCGTAAATTTCTTTCGCCTTATTTAATTGTTGAGTTTTAATATACAGACTTGCCAACTTTTGTGCCGGAAGCAAGAATTTTGGGTTAACATACACAAGCCCTTCCAACATCTTAATAGCAGTTTGATACTCACCTAGTGCCTCATAACAGGTTACAATATTGTATTTGTAATTTTCTTTACTTGGACACATTAATGAAAGCTGTTTATAATGTTTCAGCGCACATTGATAATCACCCAATTTAACTTCTGACATAGCAAGCGCAGATAAGAAACTTTCGTCCTCATCCAGCTCAACAGCTTTTTCAAGATATTCAACTGCTTTTTCGTGGTTTTGTTTGATTTGGTAGGCTGAACCAATATTAAAATATGCCATCGGATTTTTTGGATTAATCTCAAGAGCCTTAGCATAAATTTTGATAGCTTCATCACTCTTTCCGGTCGCCATATAACAAGTACCTAGGCTGTTCAATGTTCCTAAATTATCCGGTTCCTTTTCCAAAGCTTTTTCAAACGGCGCAAGCGCACTTTCAAATTC
>CAKVMU010000123.1 GCA_934773085.1 uncultured Candidatus Melainabacteria bacterium | reverse complement strand
CTACCGGAATAAAACACAAAAACAGCCCGCATAAATTCTTGAGTGGTATCAAGCAGATTTGGGCAAATGAAAGGAAAAACCAAAATGATTAAACAAGAAATTAGAAAACCAAAAGTTCAAAAAAGACACCAGTCTATCAGAGTTAAGTTGGCAGGTACAACTGAATTCCCTAGATTGGCTGTTTATAGAAGCACAAAACACATCTATGCTCAATTGATTGATGATGAAAAACATATTACTGTTTGCTCAGCATCTTCTGTTGACAAAGACCTTAAAGAAAAATTAGCTCACGGTGGAAACATCGAAGCTGCTAAAGTTGTTGGCGAAGCTATTGCTAAGAAAGCTTTGGCTAAAGGTGTTGAATGTGTTGTATTTGACAGAGGCGGTTTCCTTTATCACGGAAGAATCGCAGCTCTTGCTGATGCAGCCAGAGAAGCTGGTTTGAACTTCTAGTTCTAAAATTTTGAACGTTTACGAGGGTGGTTTTTGGTATAACCAAAAACCACCCTCGTTTTTACTTTTTAATAATTCTTAACTTTATTCCTATTGTACTCTTTTTTTAGTAAAATATTATATCAGAGGGGCTCGAGTAGAATGAATAAAAAATTATATATATCGTTGTTAGCTATATTAGTTTCTTTGTCATCATTATCAGTTGAAGCAAAGATGACAAAAGAGGCACACGCCTTGTATCAACAGGCATGCGCATATGAATACAAAAGTGATTACAACTCAGCAATAAAAGTTATACAACAAGCATTGGAACTCAACGGCGAAGATGCAATGTTGTACACCAAAATTGCTGGTCTTTATTCAGACATAGGAAACTATGAAGAAGCACTTTCTGCGTATAAAAAAGCCATAAAAATACGACCTAATGATGCGTTCATCTACATCAGTATGGGCAACATCCTTCAAACTATCGGTGATTATGAAAATGCCTACAACTCATTTAAACAAGCACAGGAAATCTATCCAGAATACAAATACAACTACCTTAATCTTGCAAACGTAGAGTATTTTAGAAAAAACTATAAAAATGCAACAGAAAATTACAACGCTTTCTTGAGTGCTTATCCGGATCACTTAGAAGCAAGTGAAAACTTAGCCGATGTTTATTGCCTTTCTAACCAGCCGGACAAAGCATGCGAAATTTATTCAAACATTTACAAAAAATATCCGTCAGCTTTCTCTGAGTTTGAAAAGTACGGAATGGCATTGTATGAAACAAAACAATATCAAGCCGCTGCTGAAATGCTCGAAAAAGCTCTCGCCAACGATAATGACAGCGTGACAATAAATGCAAAGCTTGCACTTTCATACCAAAACATGGGTGAAAACGAAAAAGCACTCGAAAAATTCGAAAAAACATTTGAATTGAATCCTCAACTTACAATCCTTAGATTTGACTATGCAAACCTTCTGGGGAATATGGGTAAAAATGACGAAGCGATTGAACAATACAAAGAATATATAGCCGCATACCCAGACGATGCCGATGCATACAGAAACTTGGGACTTGTATACAAGCAAATGGATAACAACGAATTGGCATTATTTAACTTTGAAAAATCTTACTCAAAAGATTCTTCAAACGTCGAAACAAAAAAAGAATTGGCTCTCTGTTATCATAAGAAACAAGACTACGTCAATGCGCTTAAGTACTACGATTTTGCCCTAAAATCAGAGCCGGACAATCCGGAACTTTTAGCAAACAAGGCTTTGACACTCCACGCTATGAACAACTACGTAGCAGCAATTGAACTCTATAAAGAGATTCTTGAAAAACAGCCTAACGACAGAATTGAAAAGAATTTAACCGCAGCATCAATTGCATATGGTTACGATTTGTATAACAAGCAAGATTACGGTCAAGCTATTCTGTATTTTGAAGATGCAATCGACCTAAACGACAAAGAAGCCTCTGCATACTTTGGCTACGCAAGAGCTAACGCAAAGATGGGATGCACTGATGTCGCACTTGCAAACTACGAAAAAGCGGTATCTCTTGCGCCGGGGAATACAGATTATGCCCGAGAATTAAATAATTTTAGAGAAGAGTACAAAGATGTTATAAAAAAATCGGTAGCATCCTCAACTCAAACAGACAACAACCTAAACTTTATAACTCCAAATACAGAATTAAAGAAAATGCCTCAAACTCCGGCTATTAATGAACAGGCAACCACCTATGATGCATTAATAAAAAAAGGGGATGATGCATACAGGCAACAAAAATATGACGAAGCAATAGATTATTATACAAAAGCTGTCGTATTTATACCTGCCGATAAAGTTACAATGTTAAAAATTGCAAACATATACAAGCTTATGGGGAACAACACAAAAGCCTTAGGTTTCTACGATAAAATAATCGCACTAGATCCAAACAACACTGATGCACACTTTAACAAAGGGCTTGTGTATGCAAACCAAAAGAACTACAACGACAGCATAAAATGTTTTGAAAAAGTAATAGAACTTTCTCCTAACTACCCTTATGCATACTACTCACTTGGCATGGCATACGAACAAAAAAACATGCCGGAAAAAGCTCTTGAATATTATTACTTATATTCCGGAATTGAAACTAATGAAAAAATGTTAGGAGTTGTTAATCAAAAAATCAAACAGCTTGAAGGCGCAAACGGTAAAAAATAGATGAAACGCTTACTTCTTGTTTTGGGATTTTCACTATTTTTGTTATCAGGATGCGTGTACGACAGAGGAATAATCCTTTTTAACACTCAGCCAATAACAAGAGCGAATGCGCTTTCTGATGCAAAAGTTTTTCCAGTCGGACAACGGGTCTATTATTTATTTATCGCTCCAAAACGTATGGAAAACAAATTCATTCGTGTCCAAGTGTTTAAAATGACAGAAAATGCTCCTTGGGGAGGAAATGAAGTTGTCAGAACAAAAGATTTTCGTTTAATGAAAGATGAAAGATACTATCATTCTGATTATTTCACATTCCACGAAACCGGAAGATATGTTATGCAAGTTTTCTCGACGGATGACCTACAACACCCGCTTTCAATCGGGGACTTCTACGTAAGGTGATTTTATAGTATAATTGCAGAATAAAAGGAGGGTGTATGAGCGAGATTTGTAAAAACTGGACAGAATGGTTAAAGAAAAATCGTTTTGCAGGACAAACACCGGAAATGGTTGAGCAAACAACAAAATGGCTGGAAGCCGTGAGAGATGTTATTCTCGTATATGCGGAAATTAAGCCTTATGAAACAGTTATTGATATCGGTTGCGGAACCGGTTTGTTAGCGTTCAAAGCCCTTGATTTACAGGATTGCAGAGGAAAGGTTATTTTTTCCGACAAATTTCAAGACTGCTTGGATGATTGTAAAAAAATTCTTGATGATGCAGGAATTACAACCGGCTATGAGATGCTTCTGTCTCCGGCTGAACATATTGCACTTCCGGATGGCTCTGTACACAAGGCTCTGATGCGTTCAGTTTTAGTTCACATCGTAAATAAACAACAAACTATTAGCGAAATTTACAGAATACTAAAACCAGGCGGAAAGTTCTGTGCATTTGAGCCTATTATTCGTTCAAATACCCGTTATTGGGAAATCCTAGACCCAACTTACATTGAAAGATATGAAGACTTTAAGCGTGTAGAGAACGAAATAATGGAAAACCCGCTTGATTCTCTTTGCAACTTTGACGAAGAAACTTTAAAGATGAATCTGGAAATCGCAGGTTTTTCTATTCCTGATGTAAAGGTTCAAGACGTCCGTTCCAAGTACGTTGTACAACCGAATATGGTTACAGAATGGTTCACTAACCCACCTTCTCCAAACCAACCGTCAACGAAAGAAAGATTTTTGAAATATTTTGATGAAGCAACCGTGAATAAATACATGTTGGATGTTCAAAAATATCTGACGGGAAGAGAAATTAGTCTGAAATCAAACGCAGTGTTTATAAATGCAACAAAGTAAAGAAGGTATAAAATGGAAAAACAAACAGCAATAATAATTCCGGCAAGATATGGTTCCTCTAGATTAGAAGGGAAACCTCTTTTAAAAGCAAACAATAAACCCATTATCCAATGGGTTTGGGAAAAAGCTTCAAAAGTTCCTCTCGTGGACAGAGTTATTGTTGCGACAGATGATGAAAGAATTTTTAATGCCTGCAAAGAATTCGGAGCTGAAGTTGAAATGACTTCAACTAATCATAAAAGTGGCAGTGACAGAATTGCAGAAGTTGCATCAAGACATCCGGAAATCGGTTATATTATTAACCTGCAAGGTGATGAACCTTTGATTGAGCAATCAAACATCGAACTTGTAATCAAGGGAGTGAAATTTGACGAACAAGCAGATATATCCACTCTTGTCAGAGAAATCAAGAATGAAGACGAAGTAAATAATCCAAACCTTGTAAAATGCGTATTTGACCTGAATGGATATGCAATGTATTTTTCTCGCTCAAAAATTCCTTACGAAAGAAATGAAAACAAAGGCGAATGGAAATTTTACGGACACTTGGGAATCTATGGTTATAAACGTGAAGCCTTGTTCAAAATGACAGGTTTACCGCAAGCACCTTACGAAAAAGCAGAGAGTCTGGAGCAGCTAAGAGCGTTGCAGAACGGCATGAAAATTAAGGTTGCAATTGTGGATAATGTACCGGTCGGAATTGATACAATTGAAGATTTCGAAAAATTTAAGGCTATGGTTGAAAAATAATGAATTTAAAAACCGAAATTACAAAAATACATTATGACAAAAATGCAAAGGGATTATTTTTTAATTTCTTAAAATTTTGTTCCTTGTTCTACGGATTTGGCAGTGGACTAAAAAACTTTTTATACGATAAAAAGATTTTAAAGCCAACAAAAGTTGATGCATACGTAATTTCGGTAGGTAATTTGACTACCGGCGGAGTTGGAAAAACTCCTATTGTTGCAGAAATTGCAAGATATTTTGTAGATAAAGGGGAACGTGTCGCTATAATCTCCAGAGGCTACGGCGGAAAACTCGATAATAAGAACGTTAATGTAATCTCTGACGGAATAAATCTCTATTACAAGGCAGACATGGCTGGAGATGAGCCCTATTGGTTGGCTGTAAATCTTAATATGTGTGCAGTTATAACTTGTGCAAACAGAGTAAAAGCCGCAAAATATGCTATCAAAGAACTTGGTGTCACAAAAATAATCCTTGATGACGGATTTCAGCACAGAAAAATATATCGAAATCTGGATATCGTATTGGCAGACTCAGAAAAAATGTTTGGCAACGAGAATCTTCTGCCAGCAGGTCCTCTCAGAGAAGGTACAGAAGGCTTTAACAGAATAAATAAGCTTGTTATAGTGAGCAAGAATATCGACCACACAAAAGCAGAAAAACTTGCCAAGATTATTTCTAAAAAAAAGAAACTTGAAGTTTTTGTGGCGAAAGTTGAACCGGATTACAC
>CAKVMU010000122.1 GCA_934773085.1 uncultured Candidatus Melainabacteria bacterium | reverse complement strand
TTGAGCGTTATAATTCAAAGTAGTTACAACTTTGTAACCTCCGTTAACTATTTCTTCTTCAGTAAAGCCCAGCTTATGCAATTCTTTCATTACGTAATCGCAGAAATAAGGGGCTTTGTTTGTTGCATACATTGTAGGCATTGTAGAAAGTCTTATCGGTTCTTCCTTTGCTTTTTCGTATGTTGCCTTATCAATATATTTCATTTTGTACATTCTCAAAAGCACTTGGTTTCTGCGCTTTTTCGCCAAATCAAGACTGTGATAAGGAGAATATACAGAAGGAGCTTGCGGAAGCCCAGCAATCAATGCCATTTCTGAAAGAGTTAGCTGATTCAAATTTTTGTTAAAATATATTCTTGCGGCACCCTTAACACCATAAGCACCAGAACCCAAATATACGTTATTCAGATACATTTCAAGGATTTTATCCTTTGTAATAGTTTTTTCAATTTGTGCTGCAACTTGCAACTCTTTTATTTTTCTTGTGAAAGTTTTTTCATTAGACAAGAATAAAATTCTTGAAAGCTGTTGAGTTATAGTACTTGCACCTTGCACAACATGCCCTGCAACAACGTTTGCCATCATAGAACGAGCTAATCCGAACAAATCATACCCCGGATGAGAATAAAAATTCTTATCCTCAGTTGCAATAAGCGCTTTTACAAGTTGTTCCGGCACTTCTTTAAGCTCAACATTTGAGTATGTATAAGCTGCGAATGTTTTAATAACTTCACCGTCAGAAGCACAGAATGTTGTCACAATATTAGGTTTCAATGTGTTCAAATTTTTTATCGGAGGAAGTGAAATTAAGTACAGTTTCAGAGCAATCATTCCTGCCAACATCACCCCAATAATCATTACGATAACGGTTGCAACCAATTTCAAAAGCGGATTTTCAAAAGTAACTCTGCCTGAACGTCCTCTGCTACCTCTCGGAATTTTATACGGTTTCATAATATCCCCCTTAACATAAAGCTTTATGTTGTTTTTTTATCTTAAAACAGCTACTATATATGTAGCTTATAACATTTTAGCAAAGAAATACCGTATAGGATAGTTTATCTGATTATGTTAAGTTTTTTGACGACAATAAAAAATGAATTTCTGTCATACTTTGTTCCGGAAAAGATGGAATACAAAATTACCGGCAAGTGCCTAAAATGCGGAAAATGTTGCCGATATATGTACAGTTTTGATACGTACACGACCACAGATTTTAAGATTATGCAATTTCTTTTTCCGTCTTACAGGAGATTTTATATCAGAGGAAAAGACGAAGCCGGCAATCTCATTTTTGCCTGCAAAGATGTGACAGAAGAGGGACTCTGTTCTGTGTACGACAAAAGACCGAGAATGTGCCGAAAATATCCTTTGCCTAAAATTGGTTACCCAGGAAAACTTCACGAAGGATGCGGATATAAAGTTGAAGATAAAAGCTTTCAAACATATCTAAAAAAAGGAGAGGACTAATTGAGCAATTTTATAAACCTTAACAATATCAAATTAATCATTTGGGATTTAGATGACACTTTTTGGCAAGGTAATCTTGAAGAAGGTTCAATTATATTAAAACCGGAAGTTATAGAGTTTATTGAAAAAAGCATCAACCGTGGGATAATGCATTCTATCTGCTCAAAAAACGATTACGAAAAAGTTCGAAACACTTTCCATAACCTAAATTTAGATAATTTATGGGAATGCCTTATTTTTCCTTCCGTAAGTTGGCACGGCAAAGGAGAACGAATAAAGGAAATTCTCCGACTTGCAAATCTTCGGGCAGAAAACACTTTGTTTATTGATGACAATACAATAAATCTTAATGAGGCAAAGTTTTATCTTCCTCAAATCACGGTAGCAGAAGCCTCTGACATTGATGACATCATAAAAAATCTCTACTTTGTAAACTCTTTTGATCCGGAAAGAACAAGGTTACAAAATTACAAACTTTTAGAAAAAAAAGTTATTGCAAAGTCCTTGGAGAATTATGACAACGAAGAGTTTTTAAGAAAAAGCCACATAAAAATCTGTATTAAAGATTTGACAGATAGTGTTTTACCAAGAATAAAAGAATTGATAAAACGCACTCACCAACTAAATTACACAAAATCGCAAAATGAAATTAATCCGAGTTACGATAACAAATACATCGTTGTGCAAGATGATTTTGGGAATTACGGGATTTGCGGATTTTACTCTGTTCACGACAAAAAAATCGAACATTTTCTTTTCTCATGCAGAATTCTTGGAATGGGAATTGAACAATACGTCTACAACAAGCTCGGGAATCCGGATTTTGACATACAAGAACCGGTAACAACACCTCTTGAAAAGACCGAAACAGTAGACTGGATTGAAGAATGCGAATTGAATGATGTTCCGACAAAGAAAAAAACATCCGATATAAACGTACTTTTCAAAGGTCCATGCGATTTATTATCCACAACAGATTACATAAGTACAAATTGTAATATTGATACAGAATTTCCGTATTACAACGAAAAATTTCAATACATACTTGAGCATACGCATATTTCATATATAGTTCAAGCGCACAGGGAAAAACCGGAAACCCTCAAAAAGATTTCTCAAACATTCCCATTCCCACCAGTCGAAAACTTTAAAACTGGATTCTTTAACCCGAAATACAATGTAATTTTTCTAAGCCTTCTGACAAGCTTACACAGCGGATTATATGTAAATAAAACAGACGGAACATACATTGTCTTTGGGTTTGCAAATCGGGACATCACAAACCCCGACAATTGGGCAAAAACAGTGGAAAACATTCCGGAAGCTTACAGAGCTGCCAATATTGCAGCGCTCAGAGAATTCAGTCAAAAGTATAAGTTTGCCGGAACAGTTCCAACAGAAGAGATTCTGAATAATCTTGAATACATAAAAAATAATTTAAATCCTAAGACAAAACTTGTACTTATTCTCGGAAGCGAGAAAGAGTGTTCAAAAGTTCTTGACGGATATGAAGGCATGGCACAAAGGCACGCTGAAATTAATCGACAGGTTGAAAAATTTGCGTCAGCAAACGGAATTGACACTATCAACCTAACTGATTTTGTGGAATCTGATGACGATTATACAACATGCATAAATCATTTCGAGCGCAAAATATACTTAAAACTCGGTGCAAAATGTTCCGAAATAATCAAAAAAGGTTAATCTTCCATAACTCTTATAATGCTGTTAATTGTGCATTCATCGAGTTCTTCAACAATTTCACGCACGCTTTTTTCAAGGCATCTGTCTGTAATAACCGTGATATCCGCAGTATTATCCGCTTCGATACCCTTTTGCACAATGCTTGAAAGACTTATATTTTTGCTCGCACAGATTGTACCGATTTTCGCAATAACACCGATTGCATTAGGCGCCTTTATCGAAATATAGTATTTATTATACGTATCTTCTATTTTTACAGGTTTTGCAGTTGAATGATGATGACATCTCATCATTGGCAACAAATATTCGGTAGTTTTGTATTCCCTTGCAATGGACAAAATGTCGCCCATTACAGAACTGGCAGTCGGGAATTCACCCGCACCAGGGCCAGATAAAACAATATTCCCTATAGGATGTCCGCTCATCTCAACAGCATTAGTAACATAATCTATGTGCGCAAGCATTTTATGTTTTGGTACCAACATCGGATGAACTCTTACGTCGGCATTATTATTTTCGTCAATACTTGCTCTTGCAATTAGCTTAATTTTGTATCCCAATTCATCCGCTTTTTTAATATCTTCTTTGCGAATCTTGGTAATACCTTCTCTGTAAACATTTTCAAATTTTATTCTTGAATTAAATGCAATTGTACTCAAAGTAGTTATTTTGTATGCAGCATCAAAACCTTCGACATCACCGGTCGGATCCGTTTCCGCATACCCTAAAGCCTGCGCTTCTTTCAAAACATCTTCGTAAGAAGCTCCCTGCACATCCATTTTTGTCAAAATATAATTGGTTGTACCGTTCAAAATCGCTTGAATTTTATGAATCTTATTTCCGGCTAAAATTGTTTTAATCGGCATAATAATAGGAATTCCACCCGCAATTGCAGCTTCATAGAGAACAACCCTGTTGTGTTTTTCTGACAAATTAAAAAGTTCTTCCCCCTTTTTTGCAAGAAGCTCTTTATTTGCTGTAACAATATGTTTTCCGTTTTCCAAAGCGGTTTTTATATAATCCCATGCCGGCTCAACACCGCCCATAAGCTCAACTACCACATCAATTGAAGGGTCATTTACAACATCATACGGATTGTCTGTAAGTTTCTCGGTAGGAACTTCAACTGAACGTGGTTTCGTAATATTTTTTACAGCAATTTTGACAATCTCAATGTTATCAAATTCCGCCGCACTCTTGTATACACCTGAACCTACCGTTCCAAGTCCGATTAAACCGAGTCTTAATTTTTCACCTGTTTGTAGGGAATAGCACCTAATAAGTAATATTTTTTACTCTCTAAACTTCTCTTAACCTCGTAGATTGGAATCCCAAGAAAATTAACTCTTTCAACTACAGTCCAAGAATCATCATTCCTCAATTGTGCATGCTTCTCAATCAAGAAATCCAACACTGCATTCCTTGCTGCATATTTATTTTCATTAATCTCTTTATGACGTTGATGCACTGTAGAATTTTGATTTCGAAAATAATAGTAGCATATATCCGGCACAGTAACTATTCCGTTTGCGTAATAAACCGCTTTGCAAGTAAAAATCTTGTCTTCACAATATACACCTTCCGGATAAGTAATGTTATTCTGTTTCAAAAACTCTGCACGATAAATTTTGTTTGTCGGACAACCATCCTTCCACATATTGCAAACATCAACTTTTTCTTGCAAGGAAATATACTCTTTTTCTTCCGTGATATGCAATCTCTTTTTAGTCTTTTTGCCCCCAATTCTTACATTGGTTGCCAAAGCTATATCAAAATTATGCTTCTTGCAAGCATTGTATAATTTTTCAAAATAATCAACATCAACCCAGTCATCCGCATCCACAAACCCTATATACTCACCAATTGCGAGCTTCATGCCGGCATTCCTTGCCGCACCTTGTCGTTGGTTTGATTGATTTACAAGCTTAATCCTTTTGTCATACTTTGTATAAACACTGACAATTTCCTTGGTTCTGTCAATTGAACCGTCATTTACTACAATTATCTCAATTTCTTGCAAAGTCTGATTAATTACCGAATCCAAACATTTTGAAATAAATTTTTCAACATTATAAGCAGGAATAATAACAGACACAAGCGGTTTTACGCAAGCATCCTTAGCCTGCTTTTCAAGCTTTTCTTCTAATTTTCTTATAGCAATTGTATCCTGCATATAAATTCCAAACATCTCAGTGTAATGATATTTTACGATAAAAATATACAAGAGTCTATTAGATACCTGTTTGATAAATTTTTGACATTAACATTGTTAAAAACTTGATTGTGTCAAAAATTTAGTGTAGCATAAGACTAATGGAGTATATGAT
>CAKVMU010000121.1 GCA_934773085.1 uncultured Candidatus Melainabacteria bacterium | reverse complement strand
AGATGCAATTACCAGAGTTAATACTGACGATTATTATTATGATCGTTCTGAAATGGTTAAAAAAGCTGGTAGTTTTTCAGAATTTGCAAAACATTATGATTTGGATGTTCCTCAAGCTTTGGAATTGGAATTGATGAGCAAGCATATCAAGGAATTATTGTCCGGAAAATCTACTTATCTTCCTAAATATGACATGAGCGGTACTGCAATTAGACATGATAATTATACTTTAGCTAAGCCTTCCAAAGTTATTATTTCGGAAGGTTTATTTACGCTCACGGAAAAAGTTAAGGATGCGTTTAATTTCAAAATTTACGTTGATATTCCTGAAAATATTAAAAGGGAACGTTTCTTTGTGAGAGCAGCTGAAAGAGATTTGGGAGATTCTGCAGAATTTATTTACGAAAATGCGAACAAAAAAGCAGAAGTACATATCAGACCTTGTAAGGCACACGCTGATATTGTGCTTTCAGGTTACGCTGACAGAATCAAGTACAAAAACTTCTTGAATAAGATAATCGGAATTATTCAAGAAATGTATTTTATTGATTAGAATACTTATCCCACAAATCAGGTCTTTTCGCCTTTGTTCGTTCAATTTTTTGTTGATGTCTGTATTCATCAATAAGTTTGTGATTACCGTTTAATAATACATCTGGAACTTTTAGACCTCTGTATTCACGTGGCTTTGTGTACTGAGGATATTCCAGAAGTCCATCTGAAAAACTGTCATCGTGGGCAGATTCGATTTTTCCAAGAGTACCTTCTATTTTTCTTGAAACGCTGTCTATGACGCATAGAGCAGGAAGTTCACCGCCGGTTAACACAAAATCTCCGATAGAGATTTCTCGTGGTTTTATAATCTCTCTGATTCTTTCGTCATAACCTTCATAATGACCGCAAAGGATGATTATTTGCTCATATTCAGCGAGTTCGTTAGACAATTTGTCGGTGAAGGGCTCACCTTGCGGAGTCATCATTAACGTAATACTTTTGGGAGCTTTTTGAATGCTTTCATATGCATCAACGTACGGTTGTGGCATTAAAACCATTCCTGCACCGCCGCCGTATGGAGTATCATCCACCTTTTTGTGTTTATCAAGAGTGAAATCCCGAGGGTTTGTTGTGTGTACTTCAAAGATTCCGTCTTCAGTGGCACGTTTCATTATGCTGAAATCAAGGTGTGATTCAATTAATTCCGGAAACAGCGTTAGTATCTCAAATCTCATGAGAGTAATCCCTCTATGTTGTTGATTTGTATTCGTTTTTGCTTGATATCGACTGATAAAACAATTGCTTTTACGAACGGAACTAATGAAATGTTTTTTGAAAGAGTTTTTACAGAGAGCAGGTCGCTTGCACCGTTATTTGAGACCCCGACTACAGAGCCGACTCTTTTTTCTCCGTCATAAACATTCATACCCACTAACTCGTCTATTAAAAATTCATCTTCTTCAAGATATTCTCTGGCTGCAGATTCATCGACAAAGACTAGACAGCCCTTGTATTGTGCAATATCGTTAAGAGAATCTATTCCTTTGAATTTGATAATTCCGCACTTTGGGGTGAATTTAAGATTTTCTATCTCAAATTCTTTGTACTCATTATCAAACAGAATATAAACACGATTCAACTTTTCCAAAAAAGCTTCTCTGTTTTTGGAATATCCAAACTTAGCTTCTCCACGCACACCATGGAAATTTAAAATTTTGCCTACAGAAACAAAGTTATTCTTCATTTTCTTTCTTCTTAGGTCTGCCACGTTTAGGTTTTACTTCAGCTTCCGGAGCTGGTTCAGGCGTCATAGCGACAGGTTCAATCGGTTTTGGTTCGGTAACTTTTTCGTGTTTTGCAACCATATAATCAGCCGGTTTATCGGCTCTGTCTTCATTCCATCTGTCCAAGCCAAGTTGTGCTCTTACAAGTTTGATTCCTACGTGAACTCTCCATTCATCCATTTTTAATTGCGCAGCAATAATTTTGTGGCAACCGATTGGAGGTAATGGCAATAATGGTTCGTATAAGCTCTTGATAGCCATTAATTGATCAGGAGATATTGCCAACTTACGTTTAGGGAACGGAAGTTTAGGTAACATCATTTTTTGTCTAACCAAATTGATTCCGAAGAATACTTTTTGCGGTTCTAAACCAATTTGAGCTCCGATTACTTCATGTGCATCCGGATTAGGAAGCGGAAGCATCGCTTTATAGAGCAATTCTATTTGTTCAAGCTGTTCTTTGCTTATCAAAAGCGGTTTAGCTTGCTTTTGAGGTCTAGGTCTTCTGTTTGGCTGCGGTCTGCGTTGCTGGAAGTTGTTATTATTTCTTCCTCCGCTTGCATAGTTATTTCTGAAACCACTTCTTTGACCGTCCGGACGTCTTTGTTGATATCCGCCACGGTTGTTATTATCCCTGCGTTGTTGATATCCGCCCTGAGAACCTCTGTTATCACGGGAGTAGTTGTTATTTCTGTATCCACTTTGTTGTGGTCTGTCATAGCTTCTAGGTCTTGATTCCGTAGAGTATGAGCTATAACTTTGTAAAGGTTTCTCTTCTTGTTCGTTACCCTTGTCTGCGTATAAGCAATTCGGACAAATCACTCTTTTGGGGTTTTTAGTTTCAAATTCTGCACCACACTTAATGCACTTGTTTACATACATAATAAAAGCCTCTTAACCACAATAAAAAATTTCACTAATCTAAATAATCCTACTTAAAATAAATAATAAATGAGATTTAATCAAAAGGTTCGGCTAATACCGAACATGTATATTATAATACATATTTGAAATTTATCAAGGGGGCGGGGTAAATGAGGGGGTAAAAGAGGGGTAAATGAGGGGTAAATGAAGGGGTAAATGAAGGGGGTAATTGAATATGCAGGTATGCAAAAGCCGCAAGCTTTGTACCTTTTTGGTTTAAATGTTTTATCTGGGCATGTTTATTGAAATGTTTTGAAATTTTGTTACAAATTTTATTGTTGCTTGCATTTAAATTTAATATATGCGATAATTATCTCAAGGTTGCATGCTTTATTTTTTAGTGTGAACCTTTGGTTAGGAAGAGTTTTATGGAAGCTTGTTTTCCTGCCGTTTTATATTGTCAAACCCGAAATAGGATTGTTTCACCTTGGCTAGTGAATATAAGTTTAATTACGATTTATTGAAAAAAAATGCGACTTCCGGTAGTTGGCGTCGTGGTTATGAAGTGTACCAAAAAGGTTTGGTGCTGGAATCTTATCCTGAAAAAAACTTCTTTAAAGGGAAAGTGAAGGGAAATTATCAGGACTTCTACATTACTGACTTGATTTTCAAGAAGAACAAAGTTGAAGCAAGATGCAATTGCCCTTTAAAAGAAGAGTGGTGTAAACACTCTGTTGCAGTGGCTCTGAAAGCTATTGAAACGGGGGCTTATGACAAATGGATGCAAGAAAAATATGGTATTGAACCTGATTTGAGTGATGTTGTTGCACCTCCGGTGGAGTCACCTAAGGGAAATTATATATTTCACTTTAATCCAAAAAGAAGACAAAATTTCTTCTCAATATTGGTGCGTGACAGATCTACAAATAAAATCGTAAGGTCTTTAGAAACCATATTGAGAGTATTGATAGAAGTTCAAAAAAATGACCCGTCTTTTGAACTGAATGATGCTCAAAAGGCTGAATTAGCATTGTTTCAAACTTTGCTGAAGATATCAAAACAGGATAAAAAAGCCGGTTGGTATGATATTCCGATAACAAAATTCGCACCTGTATTTCCGCTGTTGTCTGAACTTGAAGAAGTTTTGGATGAAAAGACAAAAGAACGAATTATGTTTACGGATAACATGTGGTCTTTAAATTTGGATGTTTCAACTACGAACGTAAACGGCGGTACCAATATTGTCTTGGAACTATTTTGGACAAGACCAGATAAAGATGAGTCTTATCCGTTTGAAGAAATTAAGTATTTTTCAAGACAAATTAAATGGGGAAGGTATAAAAACCTAATTTTCCCTATCAATGTTGCGATGAATGAGCTTCCGCAAAATATTATCAAATCAACTTTTACGGATTTAAAAGATGCTGATGGCGGTAAATTTGTATATGAAGAATTACCACATTTGCGTGAAATAATGAATGTTACAATTGCTGATAATATTAGCAAATTATTGATGGAGCACAAGCCGCCAATTAATGTTGTAACATTGGGTATAGATTATGATCAGTCTCTTAAGGCATCCTTAGAGTTTGATTACTCCGGAGTCAGAGTTCCGTATTCAAAGAGTAATGACAAATCTCCGTATTTGTCCGTAAAAAGCAAAGAAGAAGATTTGGTTTATTGGATAAAACGTGATTACAATCACGAACAAGCAGCATATAATATGCTTCTGGCTTGTAAATTTGTTCCGATGCAGACAAATAACTTGGCACTGGAAAAAGAAAATGCGATAGATTTTTATAATTATTATATTCAACAAGCCGGTGAAGGTTGGAAATTTGAAGAGCGTGATGATATGAACTTCTTTAAGCTTATATCCGAACCGTTCAGAATGTGTGCAAAAATTGATTTTTCCGAAGAGTCTGTTGACAGTATGGAAATTCAAATATATGGTCAAGTTGGGAACGAGGTTATCAACTTTGACGATATTTATGAAACAATCCAAAACGGTGAAAAGTATGCTCGTGTTCGCAGCTTAGGTTTTGTGGAATATCCGGCTCAAAATATTTATCAGGTTATGCGTTCATTTAACTCTTTTGACGCATACCGTAACAACGAAAACAAATTCTTGGTTAAAACCTATCGTGTAGGTTTGATTACAGAACTTCAAAATCAGGGATTTGAACTTGTTATGAGTGACAAATTCCGCAGATTCTGGGAACAAATATCAACGTTCTCAACAACTGCTGAAGGGGTTGAGCTGCCAAGCGGTGTTAATGCCGAATTCCGTGAATATCAGGTTAAAGGTTTCAACTGGTTGTGGTTTATGTACCAATACGGTTTGAACGGTATTTTGGCTGATGATATGGGCTTGGGTAAAACATTGCAGGCATTAAGCTTGTTGCAGAAAGCAAAAGAAGTTGATGGTGCAATGCCGACACTTGTTATAGCTCCGACAACTGTTGTGTTTAACTGGGAAGCTGAAATTCAGAAATTCACTCCGGAATTATCTTGTTTGAAGGTAACCGGTCCGGACAGAAATTCTTTGTTCAAGAAAATACCGGATTACGATATTGTTATTACAAGCTATGCTTTGGTAAGAAGAGATATTGCAAAATTTAAAAAATTTAAATTCAGATATATAATTCTTGATGAATCTCAAAATATCAAGAATGCGATTTCACAAACTGCACAAGCGGTAAAAAGTCTTGAATCTGACCATAAGTTGGCACTTTCAGGTACTCCGATTGAAAACAAATTGGAAGAACTATGGTCTGTATTTGACTTCTTGATGCCTGGATTTTTGTTTAATGTAGCGGAATTTAATTATAGATATGTAACACCTATTATGGAACGTCAAGATAAGACTGTTGAGAAACGTTTGAAACTTCAAATATTCCCG
>CAKVMU010000120.1 GCA_934773085.1 uncultured Candidatus Melainabacteria bacterium | reverse complement strand
CCGGAATATCAATCGGGTTCAAAAGCTTAACAGTCAAGACATCGCCGGTATTGATATAAACATCTTGTCCTTTTCTAAACATATCAACAACAGAATCTCCAACTGTATAAGCAGCACCTCCGATAAAACCTCCGATTGCGCACAATGGAGCTGTTAAATATTGGATTCCAGGAGCTGATTCTCCAGCCTTCATTCCGTAATCAACTGCATTTTTAGTGATTTCAACACCTTTTTCGTAATTGTTTTTTACAGCTTCTCCATAACCCAAGTTTTTATACAATGCGCCATCGTAATTAATCTTTTCAAACTGACAAACGGCAAGGTCTAAAGGAATTTGTCTTCCAGAAGGAGTTACAACATGGTCAAAATCAAGGTATAACTTAGCACCTCTTGAAAAACACTTAGCAGTTTTGACATCTCCAATGCTACCTCTTACAACTGTGCCGGCAGGCAAAATTACATATGTACAACTGGTTTGTTCATTTTTTAAAGTTGCAACAAAAGAGTCCCCCATACTGCCTGAAAAAGTGCTTATAGGTTGTAAAAACTCTAATTGAAAAGTAGTTCCAGCAGGAATTCTTTTTGTTTTAGCATCAGCCTTGAATGGTCCTGCAAAAACGGCTCCAACTGATAAATAAAACATCATAGATATTATAATAAGATTTTTCAATTTCATATTCTCTCTCCCTTTTTGATACCCCAGAGTATAGCACATGAAAAATTTAAATGCAATTATTTTTATATGTTTGAAATATCACTCTCTAAAGGGTTTTGCTCTGTATTTGTTTTGTGTCTGACAAGTCTTGATGCGACAAGTGCTGTCAGAGGAACGCATATTACAATTGCGGAACTTCCGATAAGTGCGGAGGCAATCTCTGTAACAACTTGGTTAAGGTTAATAAACTTTTGCAAATCTATATTAGAAGCCAATAATAATAACGGGAGAGAACCTCCGAGATATACGAGAATTAATGTGTTTGCCATTGTTCCGATTATGTCCCGTCCGACGTTCATACCGGATTTAAATAATTCTTTAACACTCTTAGAGTTGTCAATTGTATAGATTTCATTAATTGTGCTTGCAATTGACATCGCAACGTCCATTACTGCGCCCAGAGTTGCAAGTATCATTGTAGCGATAACAAGTCCGACAAAATCAAGTTCCGGATGTGCGGAGAACAGAAACATAGTATTTTCATTATTAAATCCGTTCAGAGCTGCAACTCTAACTGTTATAAAGGACAGTCCTGCAGCGGTAATTAAACTTAAGAGACAGCCAAGCACCGCAGAGGAGCTTTTTCTGTTAAATCCACCGACAAGGTACATTGTCAAAGCTGTTGACAAAAAGCTTATCAGTAATGCTCCGAATACGGGGTTTATGCCGAACAATATCATAGGTGAGAGCAAGTTGAATATCAAAATACAAGTTATGATGATTGATATAAGACTATAAAACCCTTTTATTCTGCCCACATAAATCAATAATCCGCAAAACAAAATCGATAACCATATTAAAGCTCCGGAACGGTGGATATCTTCAACTGAGAACACCAGTCCGTCTCCTTCATCCTCAACGTGGAGGATTACTCTTGAACCTTTTTTTAATTTGATATCGTAATACGGATTTCCGGTAAGAATATTGTCAATTTTTATTAAATTTCCTTTTAGTTCGCCTTTTATTAATTTAATTTCGGCTGTTTGTTTTGTCTGTGAAATCTCAGCGTTTTCGTTTGTATCAATGTACTCAACATTCTGCACAATACCTATTTGTGAAGGTAATACAGTAGACTCCTTTTCGTCAGCAAACGCCCCTAATGTCAATGTTATAAACAAAAACAACAATGTAAAAAACTTTTTCATAACTATCCCTTAATATTCAAATAAAGATTTTTGTTCGGAAGGTTGCTTTATACCCAAATGTCTGTAACCTTCCGGTGACACTTTCCTTCCCCTTGGAGTTCTTTGCAAAAGTCCCGCTTGAAGCAGGTATGGCTCGCAAACGTCTTCAATTGTTCTGACATCTTCGCTCAGCGCAGCGGCAATTGTTTCAACCCCGACCGGACCTCCGTCATATTTGTCTATGATAAGATTTAGTAAGGCTCTGTCGGTGTTATCTAGTCCGAAGGAGTCGATTTTTAAGATATCCAACGATTCGTTAGCTACTCGTTCGTCTATAATTCCGTCGTATTTTACAATTGCAAAGTCAGAAACTCTTTTGATAAGTCTGTTCGCAATTCTTGGAGTTCCTCTTGAGCGCATTGCAATGGCTTTTGCTCCGTCGTCGGTGATATCAATTTCTAATATTTTTGCAGTTCTTTTTACTACAGCTGCAAGTTCATCAATTGAGTAGAATTCAAGACGATGAATTATACCGAATCGGTCACGCAGCGGACTTGATAACTCGCCGGCTTTCGTGGTTGCGCCAATTAATGTGAACTTTGGAATCGGAACTCTCAATGTTTTTGCAGTCTGACTTTTACCTGTTGTCATATCAAGCGTGAAATCTTCCATTGCAGGATATAGAATTTCTTCCGCAACTTTGTTTAAACGGTGAATTTCATCGATGAAGAGAATTTCTCCGCCTTTTAAAGACATTAATATACCAATAATATCTCTCGGACGTTCAAGAGCCGGAGCCGATGTGATTTTTATCTCAACTCCCATCTGGGATGCAATAACTCCTGCAATAGTTGTTTTGCCAAGCCCGGGAGGACCGTAAAATAACATGTGATCAAGCGGTCTTGAGCGACGTCTGGCAGCTTCCAGAGTTATTTTAAGAGTTTCTTTCAACTCGCTTTGCCCGATGTAGCTGTCAAAGTCTTTTGGTCTTATGGTGTTTTCAAAAGACTTGTCGTATTCAATAGATTCCGCTTTAATATTCGGATTCTTTTTCGGTTTTGATGCCGTTAATTTCTTATCATCATCAGATATTATTGCCATAGCATAATTTTAGCATAAATAGAACCTTTGTTAACATATCTGATTAGTGTGCATTCCCTTATAAAAATCCCTTATATTATTGAATGTTGTTTCAAGCAATGTTTCCACTGATTCTTGTGTGTTGTACCCGATGTGAGGAGTTATAATTACGTCATTTCTTGATAACAATTTTTGTGTGATAAGAGCACTTGTTACACATTTTTCGTTGGCTACTTTGATGTCTTCTACCACATTATCCTGTTTTACTGCAAGATATTCACACTCAAGCACATCAAGCGCAGTACCTGCAACCTTACCGCTTAGCATAGCTTCATAAAGTGCCACAATGTCAAGCAACTCTCCTCTGGCCGTGTTTATAATGTAAACTCCGTCTTTCATTCGTTTGAATTCGTTTTCTCCTATCATATGATAATTCTCCGGTGTATACGGAAGATGGAGTGATATAATATCCGAAAGCTCAATTACTTCGTCTAAAGTTGTATATTTCGCAAAAGGTGTAATATCACGACGTTTCATATAGCTGTTAATAAGGATATTCATACCGAATGAACGTGCAATATGTGCAACAGCTCCGCCGATTGAGCCGCAACCTATTATCCCTAATGTCATACCTTCAAGGTCTCGGCCTTCATAAAATGCGTGACTTACAATATTTTGTTTCATATCAAGATATGCAGGAAGAAGTTTTCTTACAAGGGCAAGAATTAACATTATAGTAAATTGCGCAACGGAGGTTTGCCCGTACTCTTCTACATTGAAGACACTAATATTGTTTTGAGTACAGTATTTTATATCAATATGATTATATCCGGTTGAACGAGTTGCAATTACACGTAAATTTTTGAACTTATTTAAAACCTTTTCTGTGACATCAGAATTTATAAAAACACAAATAACGTCAGTTTCGTTTAACTGTTCTTCTGTAAGTTCGGTATCCTCGTTTAAAGGCTCAGTTATAAACGTTATCTCAAAATCTGCAAACTCATTTTTCTCAAAAAAATTCTTCTCTGATTCCCTAAAATCAAACATAAGCATTTTCATTCTGATAATCTCCTTTTTGAGGAATTATTGCTTATCAAGAATGTTTTACTATTGTTCTGTTAGGCTAACATAAGTATTTTGCGTTATCCAATGTTAAACAAAAAGCATCAGTAAGTGCGCTGAACTCTCTGTTACCTGCAGCGGTTGCATCAAATACGGCTGCGTAATAACTGTCTTTGAGCCCTTTATATTCTTTTCTTTGAGCGCCGTCCATCTGATGCCAGAATTTAACGCCCCATTCTTTACACCTAGAACTCATTTGTGCAAGAAAAGATTTTTTATTCTTTTGTGCAATTGCCTTAAGAGTTTGATACTCCTCAGCTTTATCTTTAAGTTTTTCAATTCGCTTATTGTTGGAGTCAACTATTCGTTGAGAGTAGTCAAAAAGTGATGAATCTTTTGGCACAGAAATTTCATTGCCATTGTTGTCTACAACAGTAATATATGCTGCCGATGTTCTTACAATGGTTGCATCTTTTCCTTGCAAAGAAATTTTGCTTCCTATTTGATGATTTTGAACTTCTGTATGACTCACTCTTGTGGTACTCCTCATATAGATAAAGTTCTTTTTATTTAAAAAATTGCCTTTTTTATGAAGTAATATTAAGTTTATTTAAAATTTGTAAAAAAATGAGATAAAAGAGTTTACTTTCTTTATATAGTGTTGCAATAATGTTAGTGTAAGAAGTATATATCACAAATCCGACGGACGAAAAAATAAGGAATGTAATTTAAGGAAGGATTCTTAAAGTCATTAGGGTGTTTGTCGGAAAAAGGTAAATCGTAAAAGAGAGTATCAGCTATTATGGAAAAATGGCTGGGTGATTGCACGTGAATTAGGGCGTGCAGTCCGTTCCTGCGCATGGATTGCGTGGGTAGAGTGTAAAACAAGTACGTATCGAAGAGAAAGGAGATCCATCTATGGCACTCACAATCAACACAAATGTATCCTCATTAATTGCACAGAGGAACTTAAATTCAGCAACCAATGCGTTGAATTCATCTATTGAGAAGATGACAACAGGTTTCAAAATTAACCACGCATCTGACAACGCAGCAGGTTATTCAATTGCTAATTCTTGGGATACCCAGATTAGTTCATTAGATGTTGCAGCAGACAACGCAGCAACAGGTGCAGATATGTTAACTACTGCAGAAGAAACTTATTCACTTTTGACAAGCCACTTACAACGTGTAAGAGATTTGACAGAACAGGCTGCTAACGGAACATACGGTTCTCAATCTTTGAGAGCAATTCAATCTGAAATTGCAGCAAGACTTCAAGAAATTAACAGAATTTCAGCAAATGCAGAATTCAACGGTATCAAGCTTATGGCATATGACTTGGAAAACGCTGATAAAAACTCACAAGTAGGTATGACAGCGGATGGTATTAATCTTCAAGTTGGTTTATATGCTGATGCAAACAGCAGAATTAATTTGAGTGTAGAATTGTTCTCAAATGCAAGTTTGAGCGGCATTTTCTATCAAAAATTAAAAGATACTACCGGAGAAAGCGGAAAAACATTAACTGAATTGGTACAAGCTGCTGGTGGTAAACTGGATGCATTATACAAAGATGAAAACTTGCAAGCTTTTGCGGCTGCATGTTC
>CAKVMU010000119.1 GCA_934773085.1 uncultured Candidatus Melainabacteria bacterium | reverse complement strand
TTCGTAGACTGCGCATTCCGGGATTGACTTCATCCGGATTAAACAAGTTTTTATCAAAAGAGTTCCATTTATCGAAATTATTTGTTCGATTTTCGTGAGTTAAATCTTCGAATAGGGCTTTTGGCTCAAGCCATTCTTTGTTTTCTTCCATGTATTGCTGCATATCGCTGAGCATTTTTCGTTTAGTTTCTGTGTCGGCGAGTTTAAGATTCGCAAATGCCTTTTTTAGAGCTTTTTCTCCGGCAGAATCCTCTTTTAGAATGTTTTCGTAATTTATTTTAAAATCTTTTTGCGGTGATTTGTTGCTTTCAACAATTTCGTTAAAATCCTTTTCGGAAAGTATTTTGGCAAAGTTGTCTGTAGTCAGAAGTTTGAAATTGATATTTTGCTCTCCAAGACTCAGAGAAGAACCGGAGTAAGGGAGATATGTGCCGTAAGCGTTTTTAAGCTCTCCGTTCGGCAAGTCTTCTATTGTATTTATTCCCCAATATGTTTTTACAAAATCAAAAAATTCCGCACTTTCTTTATTTAAAATGCTGCCGATTCCGGTATTCGAATCCATATTCTCCGGCAATACTTGAGATGGAATAATAAGTACGGATTTACCTGTGTTGCCGATTTTTGTTTTTGCAGAATTTAGTACAGCACAATAATCTGCTTCTTCAGCAGGTTTTAGACGTCGTTTAAACGTTAAAGCTGTACATTCAGAGATTCTCATACGATTAATAACCCTTGTGAATATTTAAATTTCCGCATTTATGTAGAATTGTTAAAATAAATTGCAATAATCACATCTTTAATATAGCATGAATTGTGTCAGGAATTTAAAAGGAGGACAATTAATGTTCAAGAAAATATTCAAAGGTTTGTTTGTTTTATGTGCATTCGTAATGATGAACAATCCAGCGCATGCTTTTTATACTGATATGAATGAATCTCACTGGGCATATCAGTCAATCAAATTTTTAACAGAAGTAGGTGTTGTAGTTGGTTATCCGGATGGAACTTACAAACCGGACATTCCTGTTACCAGAGCTGAATTCGCATCTATGGCAATCAAAGCTTTGGGACAAGAAAATGCTTCTGTAACTCAAGAAATTCATTTCAATGACGTTGATCCTGGTTTCTGGGCATACAATATTATTCAAAAAGCTGTATATTTTGATTTGATTCCTGATGCTAAAGGAACAAACTATAGACCATATGATTCTGTAACAAGAGCGGAAGCTATTAATATCGCAGTAAACGCTTTGACAACTCAACAAATTAGCGAACAAAAAGCTAACGATATTATTTCTAAGGCATATGAAGATTACGAACAATTACCTGCGTGGTTCTTAATTGCATCTGCAAAAGCACACATTCTTGACCTTGTTGTTGTAATGCCGGGTCACGAAGGTAAAATGGAAGCTAACAGACCTGCAAACAGAGCAGAAGTTGCACAAATTCTTTACAAGATGATGCAAGAAGCTAAATTGAATCCAAACGCAAAACTTGCAGAAGTTATGCAAAAGAGAACTGCAGATGGCTTTATCGTTGATAATGTAAGAGTTCAAGGTTCAATTGGTATTATTCCTGCAGGAACAATTCTTCCTATCAAATTGGAAACAGTTGTTGGTTCTCAAATCTCTAGTGTAAGCGATATTTACACTGCAAAAGCTCCTAAAAACTATGTAACAAAAGAAAAATATCTTTTGATTTCAGAAGGTAGCGACTTGAAGGGTCAAGTTAAATATGTTCAAAAAGGTCAACTCTTTAAACAAAATGGTGAAGTTATCTTGAAGAACGAACTTCTTGTTACTCCAAATGACCAAGCTGTTATGGTTTATGGTGTTTCTACGATTGATCCTGACAAAATTGGTTTCTGGAGAAGAATATTCAAGGGTGCGAAAGTGTTAACAATGCCAAATCAAATTGTTAATATCAGACTTCTTGCTCCGATTAAAATTGACCTGACAAACGGTTATATTTACGAATAAGATAAAAAGTAAACAGAAATAAAAATCCCTCTGATTCGTCAGAGGGATTTTTTTATATGAATTAAAAATCTTTTAAACCAAAATGTTTTCAAGTTCTTTTTCTGTCACAGTTTTTTGCTCGGAAGTTTCAAGATTCTTGACTGTTACAGTGCCGGCATGGATTTCATCTTCACCGAGGATAAGAGCATATCTTGCCGTTTTAGAAGCTTTTTCTAACTGTTTAACAAATTTTTTGTTTGTTAAATCCATCTCGCAAGAGATGCCGAGTTCTCTTACTTTTTCTGCAAGTTTTATTGCATCATTAGGTGAATTTGAAACAACAAAAGCAGTAGTTTTGTCTTCGGTCTTATCGCCTATCAAAGAAGCAAGTCGTTCCATTCCCATTGCAAAACCTACTGCAGGAGTATCTTCACCGCCAAGGTTTCTTACAAGACTATCGTAACGCCCGCCACCGCATACTGCATTTTGCGAACCAAGATTGTTTGATTTTATTTCAAACACAGTTCTGTTATAGTAGTCCAAACCTCTTACCAGAAGTTTATTGATTGAATAATTGATTTTTAAATCATCAAGATAACTCTTTAATTCATTAAAATGGTTAGCGCAGTCTTCGCAAATGAAGTCAGATTGTATAACTTCTTGAATTTCCGGTTTTGCATAAATAGCTTTGCATTCTTCTACCTTGCAATCCAATAATCTCAACGGATTTTTTTCGTATCTTGCCTGACAATCCGGACAGAGTTCACTAAGGTATGGTTTTAGCACTTCTTTTAATTTGGCTTTGAATGTTTCTCTGCATTCCGGACATCCAAGAGAGTTTAATTCCACGCTTAAATCGTTTAGTCCCAATGATTTAAGGTAGTTAACTGCCATAAGTATAACTTCTGCATCACAACTTGCCTGTTTTACTCCAAAGACTTCTATTCCAACTTGGTGGAATTGTCTTTGACGACCGGCTTGCGGACGTTCGTATCTGAACATTGGACCTTTGTACCACAATTTGACCGGTGCAGAAAGTCTGTGCATGCCGTTTTCGATAAATGAACGAACGACTCCGGCGGTATTTTCCGGTCTTAGAGTTAGTGAACGCTCACTTTTTTCAAATGTGTACATTTCTTTATTTACAATATCTGTAGTATCCCCCACTCCTCTTGCGAAAAGTTCTGTTGCCTCAAAAATAGGGGTTCGAATTTCTTTTGCTCCGTATTTGGAGAAAATTTCTTCTGCTTTGCGTTCCATAAAATGCCAAACACCCATATCTTGAGGGAGAATATCTTTTGTTCCTTTTTGTACTTTTATTATTGCCATAACATTAATTCCTTTATATAATTAATTGTACTATAAAAAGTATTAGAGGGATAAATTGTGATAAAAATAACAAAAATGCAAGGTTGCGGAAACGATTTTATAATAATTAATCAAGAAGAGTTTCAAAAAAGCGGAATGAGTATGGTAGAGGCTGCGAGGGTCCTTTGCGACAGACATTTTGGAATTGGGGCTGACGGTTTGATTATTCCGAATACGGATGTCAAAGACGCTGATATAGGCTGGTTTTTCTATAATTCTGACGGTTCTACAGCGCAAATGTGCGGAAACGGAATGAGATGTTTTGCAAAATATGTTTATGACAACGGTATTATTGCGAAAAAGAGTTTTTCCGTTAAAACTTTAGCAGGAATTATCCGACCGGAAATCCTTGATGACGGAAGAGTTCGTGTAAATATGTCAAAGCCGGTTCTTGAACCAAAGAAGATTCCGTTTTTACCGCAAAACAATTTAAAATACAAAATTGCAGTGAAAGACAGAATTTTTGAAGGCAATGCAGTTTCTATGGGAAATCCGCATTTTGTAATCTTTGTTGATGGGGACGAAGATTTGCATACTTTAGCAAAAACATACGGACCGGAAATAGAAACAGCGGTTGAATTTCCGGAAAAGACAAACGTGGAGTTTATAAAAATTAAATCATTCAAAAAAATCGAACTTTGTGTTTGGGAACGTGGTTGCGGAATTACTCTTGCTTGCGGTACGGGCGCTTGTGCTAGTGTTGTAGCCGGGGTTTTGAATGGCTATATAGAAAACAACGTGGACGTAAAGCTTCCGGGAGGAGAAGTTAACGTGGTATGGAACGGTTCTCCAAACAAACCGGAAGGCGATGTTTTCCTAACTGGTCCTGCAAATTATGTATTCAGATGTGAGTATGGGGTGTAACTTGCTGTGGCTGAAGTAAAAAAGACAAAGATTTTAAATTACATCAATGTTTTTCGTGGTCTTGCGATTTTGTTGATTGTAGCCGGTCATACAATGCAGTTTGGAAGTGCTGGCAGTTTGGTACAAAGAACAGCAGTCGAAGTTTTTGCCGGTGGGACAGCTCTGTTTATTTTTATTTCCGGATTCTTGTTTCAACATTTGAGTGGCAAGTATGAATTTAAAAACTACATGCAAAAAAAATGGACGAATGTTATTCAGCCATATTTGTGGACAGCAATTCCAGGTATTTTGTTCTGTTTTTTGTTCCCTGTAAGATACGGCAACGCTTTTGAGGGACTGAATCCTTTGCTTCAAATCCCGATGATGCTTTCTGTAGGAAGAGTGCACAATACTCCGGCATGGTTTATTCCAATGATTGTACTCTTTTTTCTCTCAAGTTATGGCTTATTACAAGCAGAGAAAAAAGGTGTTCTGTACAAAACTTTGCCGTTAATGTTTTTAATAACTTTTTTATTCCCTCGTCAAGATGTCGATTATAACTCTGTAATGGGCTTGTCCTATTCGGCGAAATATCTAGCATATCTGAAATATGTTCTTTTTGGTTATCTCCACTTTTTCTCTATGTACGTGTTTGGAATGTTTTGTTCTGCAAATAAACATATTATTGATAAGTTTTATGACTACAGATGGGTTTATATCGTTTTAATGCTTGTTTTTGCCGGTGTAAATCTGTTTTTGCCTTATACAAACGGAACTGTTTCAAAAATATTTTTGACAATCATCGTGTTGGCGTATCTCAAGCACTATGATGAGTGGTTGATAAGTCATGTAAAGTTGAATAAGGTTCTTGATTTTATCGCAAAATACAGCTTCGGAATATTTTTTATTCATTGGTACATTTTCTTTTTATACAACCTCGTTTTTAAGTTGCCAAATGTAATGCCTGTAACAGTGAATATTCCGTGTACGTTCTTCCTTGTATCTCTGAGATTTATGACGGTGTCTCTTGTTAGTATGTTTGTTTTGTGGGGGATAAAAAAACTCCTTCTCAAGTGGAATTCTGAAACTAATACCAGAAGTTTTATAGGTGTTTAAATATTTTTGTGTTAGCATAATAATATTCGGTATACCATAACATATTGATTGGAGAAGATTATGCGTACAAAAGAGGACTATTTAAAACTTTATGATAAACCTTTGAGTGAGCTTCTTGAGATGGCTCACGAGGTTACTGAACAAAACTTTGATAATACGGTAGAAGCATGCAGTATTATCAGTGCCAAAACAGGAGCGTGTTCTGAAAATTGTAAGTATTGTGCTCAGAGCAAACACAATCATGCTGAGATTGAATGTCACCCACTGTTGGATGTGGAAACTGTTAAAAAGGCAGCTCTCAGTGCTCGTGATAACGGTGCAACAAGATTTTGTATAGTAAC
>CAKVMU010000118.1 GCA_934773085.1 uncultured Candidatus Melainabacteria bacterium | reverse complement strand
AATGGTGATTACGTTCTTCAAACTGACAAAACGTGTGGTGCAAAAGAAATGTTATCATTTATCGATTCAGCTATAAATGATATCTCAGACAGAGTTACAAGAATTGGTGCTGCACAAAACAGAGTATCATCAGCTATAACGGCATTGGATGTTCAATCACAAAACTTGACATCATCATTGTCAACACTTAGAGATACAGATGTGGCTGAAGAATCTTCTAATTACATTCAGTCACAAATTTTGCAGCAAGCATCTGCAACATTACTTTCAACTGCAAACCAACTTCCTAGTATCGCATTGAACCTTATCTAGGTTTGATTCGAGATAGGATTTACAGTTGAAAAGGTGATGATATGGATATTAACAACTTAAAAGAGTGCGAGTTGTTTGATTAGGGATGGATTAAATAAGGCGGTTCCGAATTGTACCTACAATTCGGAACCGCCTGTCTAATTACTCGATAAACTTTTTATGATAATATAAAGCTCATGGAACAAGATATTCAAAAAGTATTAGAGGCTATTAAAGAGGGCTTTGCAGAACCTTTTGAAGGCGGAAATCTCGGACAATTCCTATTTGGAAGTTCCAAAAGAATTCGCTCTCAGATGGTCTTGTTGATATTAAAGGCAATGAAGAGTGAAATATCTGAGTCTATTTATGTGATGTTGGCTGCAGGTGAATTGGTGCACAATTCTTCTCTGTTGCATGACGATGTTTTGGACGATGCGGAAGAAAGAAGAGGTTGTCCGACTATTGGTAATAAATTTGGAGCAAAATCCGCAATATTAGCAGGAGATTATCTTTTGACGTTAGTGTTGGATAAGGTTGAAAGTCTGAATTCACGAGAAGTGTCTGTGTTGTTCAAGAACTGCATGTCAGAGATGATATTAGGAGAGATGTCACAGTTTCTTTTTAGAGGGAAAATTCCAAAGTTTGAGAATTATTTGAATATTTGCAAGCAAAAAACTGCAATATTGTTTAAAACTATGTTGGAATCAGCCTTTGTTTTGGCAGATGTTAAGTCCGATGAAATGATAAGGTTTGCAGATTTATTCGGAACATTTTTTCAGATTAAAAATGATATGGATAATGTTTCAGCGGAAGCGGACAAGCGAAATCAGATTTATACTGCGGTAGATATTCTGGGGATTGAAAAAACCGAAGCTTTATTAGATAATTACAAAGAAGAGATGATGGTCTGTCTGGAAACGCTCCCTGACAGTGTTTATAAAGAGAGATTAGGGGATTTATTTAGAGAGTTATGATGGATAAAGAAAAGTTTAAAGCAAATTTAAAAGAAACTGTTGATACGATTGTATTTGTTATAGTAGCGGTGATTTTAATAAGATTTTTTATTGCAGAATTAAGATGGATACCGTCAGGTTCTATGCGCCCGACTTTGGTAGAGGGTGATAGAATTGTCGTTGAAAAATTGACAAAGTTTCCGAACGTTTTGAACAAACATTCTTTTGAAAACACTCCACAGAGGGGGGATGTTATGATTTTTTACCCTCCGTTTGTGAAACTTAAGACAACTCCGATGGCGGTTTTTAGCCGTTTAACCGGTTTTTTCTGTAATGATGTTGCATATATCAAACGTGTAATCGGACTCCCAGGGGAAAAGTTTGAGATAAAACAAAGCGCTGATGGTGCTTACAAGGTTTATATCAATGATTCTCCTCTTCAAGAAGATTACATTATGAGTGAATATGATTTTACTAAATGTAATGAGAGTATGTACTGTGGTCCGTTTATAATTCCGGAAGGTCATTATTTTATGATGGGTGATAACAGAGGGAATTCAAAAGATAGCAGATTCTGGGGAACTCTGTCACAAGAACGTTTTATCGGTCGTGCGGTCTTTGTATTTTGGCCACTTAACCATATTGGAACCATCAAGGGGTAGGGGTAAATATTTTTGGTCGGTTGGTCAAGTCTACCAGTTCAATGACTGGATTACTTCGCTTCCGCTCGTAATGACGTGGCAAATAGTATGATAGTATGAAATTTTTAATAATAGGGTGCGTCATACTGGCGCACCTTATCTGTTAAACATTTAATCTAATCCAAATTTCGGAGCATTTTTATTATTTATGATTTCTTTAAGCAATGCTTCTGTTTTATCTTCTCCACCAAATTTTTCAACGATATCACGTGGTAATTTGTCTAGAATTTTTCTAATTAATGCACTGGTTGCTTCTGTTTGATCAAACTCTTTTAATCTGCTGAATACTTCCTGTTGCAGCTGTTCTACATCACGCTTATGTTCAGCGCTATCAAAAATACTACCAGTATCTTGCTTTTTGTCAGCTTCTTTAGTTTTAGTGGTGTCAGCTTGAGTTTTTATTGGTTGGGTGTTGTTAACATTTCCTACATCCATTTGCGTACTCCTTTCTATAACGTTTGCAACATTTTCTTATAACGGCATATTTTTACAGAACTTTAATGACATTTTTACACTACTACTACTACCACTACTACTACTACTACTACTACTACTACTACGTTTGCGCCCTAAAAAATTCATATTTACATTTTGTTACAATTGAGAATATATTAAATAATGTACACTCTCTTCTGACACCTCACCCCAACTCTGTCTTGAATTTACTGTCGTCCTGAATTTATTTCAGGACCTTACCGGTTTGGCATTAGCCTACAGGCTGGTAAGATGCTGAAACAAGTTCAGCATGACATATCAAACCTGTCCCCTAGTCCACCCCCTATCTGAAGGACATTTAGCTTGTAGTAAGCACCAACCAGCCCAATACATTTACCCCATTCTGAAGGACATTGAATTAGTAGTTCTGACAAACCAACTTCATACATTTACCCCCATTTACCCCCCCCCATTTACCCCTCTTGCAATAAAAAGGGGTTTGGTTTATTATTTAGGAGTACAAAAAAGCTATAAAGGTGGTGAATATACAAGATGGCAGAAGTTAAAGTAGGCGAAAACGAATCTATCGAAAGCGCTTTACGTAGATTCAAAAAGAAAATCCAGAAGGCTGGAATTCTTTCTGAAGTTAAAAAGCGTGAAAGATATGAAAAGCCTAGCGTAAAGAGAAAACGCAAATCTGAAGCAGCTCGTAAACGCAAGGTATAATAAAATTTAAGAAGGTGGTTTAGAAATAAATCACCTTCTTTTTTTGTCATATCTTACCCCTTTTAACTACTCGCAAATCTCTTATGTTTATAATACTATACTCTTACGGCGACATGGCCAAGTGGTAAGGCAGAAGCCTGCAAAGCTTTTATCCCCAGTTCGAATCTGGGTGTCGCCTTTTTTATTTATTTAGAAACAAATCAATATATAAAAGGTATGGAAGTTTTGGAGTTAAATCAATTCTGGGAGAACGTTAAGGAAGAACTTATCAGGGCTTTGCCTGAAAATGTACATCCGTGGATTTACCCGTTAGAAGCTTCCGGTTTTGATAAAGGAGTTTTAACCGTTGTAACAGGTCAGTTAATGGGACGGGATTTGTTGCGCAAAAACCACTATAAACAAATTGTTGAGGTTATAAAAAAGGTTAGTGGTGATGAAAAAGCCGATTTTGTTATTATATATGATGAAAAAGCCGCAAAAAGTCTGAAAAAAGAAAACGAAAAACTTCAGAAAAAAATTGTTGAAAACAACTTGAAGGCTCAGGCTATGGAGAATATGACTGCAATGCAGTCGGCTTCAAACTTGAATTTGAAGTATAAATTTGAGAATTTTGTTGTGGGTGAATGTAATAAATTTGCGCACGCAGTAGCTATGGCAGTTGCAAAAGCTCCGGCTAAAAAATATAATCCGTTGTTTATATACGGTAATTCCGGTTTGGGAAAAACCCATTTGATGCAAGCAATTGGGCATTATACGATATTCCATAATCCTAAATTGAAAGTTAAGTATACAAAAACTGAGGATTATGTAAATGACTTCATATCAAACAGCCGTAACAGCAAAGATACAATTGAAAACATGTCGAAGTTTAATAAAAAATATACTAACATCGATATTATTTTAATCGATGATATTCAGTTTATTGAATCCAAGACAAAGACCATGTCTCAGATGCAGCACACCTTTGATAGTCTTTATAACAAAGGGAAACAGATTGTAATAACTTCAGACAGAGTACCGAAAGACATTCCGACACTTACTGCTGCATTGTGTTCAAGATTCGAAATGGGCTTGATGGTGGAGTTGGTTCCGCCGGATATGAAAACAAGGGTTGAAATCATAAGAAAGCTTGCGAATGAAAATGACTTGAAGTATTCGGAAGAAGCTTTGGAGTATGTTGCGAAGAATTTTACGAAAAATATTCGTGAGTTAGAGGGTGCATTTAATAAAGTCTGTGCTTATGCAGAAATTACGGAACAGGAATTGGATTTAAAACTTGCAAAAGAAGTCTTAAAATGCGGTGATTCTGACGGAGATATCAGTTTGGAAAAAATCGCTCAGGTAACGTCTCATTATTATGGGGTTGAGATGAGTGACATTATGGGTACAGCAAGAGGTCAAAAGGTTTCAGTTGCTCGACACATGGCTATATATTTATCTCGAGAAATCACGAAAAAGAGTTTTGTAAGTATTGCAGAATATTATAATAAAAAACATACAACGATTATGTTTGCGCATGACAAAATTAAGAAGGAGCTTCCTGTTAACAGGGAATTGTCAAGTGCTATGCGTGAAATTAAACAGGTGTTGAAGGTTATTTAGCTCAACATGGTACTCGCCATTATACAAGTTTTATGTTAATAAATATTATGTAGGGGTGGTTATGCTAGATAACATAAAATATTTGATGTGTTTAAAATCTGTTGACAAGAATATATTTGAAAATAATTTTGACTTGGCATTAGAAAAGCTCAATTATCTTATAAGAGAAGAGTACAAACCATCTGAAACGTATTTAAAACGTGGTCGTTTATGCAAAAAATTATTGATGCTGGACGATGCATATTCTGATTTTACATATGTAATTACTCATTGTGTCAAGAAAAATGAAGCTTTTTATGAAAGAGCATTCTTGAATTTTGATATCGGAAATTACTATGAAGCGATTATGGATTCAAATGTTGTATTGAGTTTTGATGAGAACAATTTTGAAGTCAAAAGAATCAAGTTTTTGTCTATGGTTTATTCAATGCAAGACAATGCAGCAAGGGAGTATGTTCTGAATGTTTTTGAGCATCACAAATACAGGACAATTCAGTTTTTGTTTCAAGAAGTTGCAATTGTTCTTGCAAATGATGAGTATTCAAAAGGCTTACGTTTATTGGAAATGATTGATTTAATAGATAAAGACAATCCGATTAAACTTCTAAAAGAGGCGAATATCTATTCTTTGGTCGGTGATAATGCTAAACAACAAGAATTGATGTCAAAAATTGATTCAATTTTTCCGAAATACTTTGTTTCTCATTTTCGATTTACGGATATGTACCAAGAGCGGGACTTGTTGGAGGTTTGTTTCTTGTTGGAACTTGCTATTTTTGATAAACAGGGGCTGTTTTCTTATCCTATGAAAATTTTAGAGGGATATAAAAATCATATGGAAGGGCATATTATTGATTCAAAAGAGTGTTTTGAAAAAGCAATAACAATAAATCCTTCTAAACCGGAAGGGTACGTTCTTTTGGCGCAAACTC
>CAKVMU010000117.1 GCA_934773085.1 uncultured Candidatus Melainabacteria bacterium | reverse complement strand
CATCAGCCCTTACGATTTCAAAGATAGATTTACAAGTCTTAAACACTTTTTCTGCATCTTTCAAATAAAGCATGTTTGGACCGTCACACAAAGCTTCATCAGGATTAGGATGAATTTCAAAGAAAAGTACATCCGCACCCGCTGCCATTGCAGCTTTTGCAAGTACCGGAACGAATCTTCTGTCTCCGCCTGTTGAATCTCCGTTTGAGCCCGGCATTTGTACACTGTGTGTTGCATCAAACACAACAGGGTAGCCAAATTCCTTCATTATAGGAATTGCTCTAAAATCTGATACCAGATTGTTGTAACCAAAAGTCACACCTCTGTCTGTTAACATGATTTGATGATTTCCACTGTCCTCAACTTTTTTTACCAATGATTTCATTTGTTGAGGAGCCAAGAATTGTCCTTTTTTAATATTAACAATTTTGCCGGTCTTAGCAGCCGCAACCAACAAATCAGTTTGACGACACAAAAATGCAGGGATTTGCAAAATATCGGCAACTTCCGCTACCGTAGCCGCTTGTTCCGGTAAATGAATGTCTGTTACGATTGGAAGGTCAAATTCTTTTTTAATTATTTGAAGATATTCCAAGCCTTTTTCCATTCCTAAACCACGATATGAATTAATCGAAGAACGATTGGCTTTATCAAATGAACATTTAAAAACATAATTAATGCCCAATTTTTCACAAACTTTTTTCAAAGCTTCAGCGGTTTCTCGCATTATATCAAGAGTTTCAACCGCACAAGGTCCTGCCAATATCGTTAATTTGTCTCCACCTATTTCAAAATTATTAAGTTTAATCATGTTTTCTCACTTTTCATTTTTACAGAGCAAAGATACTCAATCTACACCTATTATGCGATATCCCATCTTCCGCAAGTACCGCCCCAACGAGCAATAATATTACCTTTGATGTCACCAATTTTTTCAACGTGACCAACCGGTTCTGCACCTTCCAAAATAGTAATAACTTCACAGTTATTTGAACATCCCGTACACTGACAAGTTACAGACTGGAAGTTCATATTACCAACTTCCCAACCTTTAAATTTAGTAGGTTTTTCAGTGTATTGGTGATTTTCCATTGCCAAGAGAGCCGCACCTATAGCACCCATTGTTTGGTGATTTTCCGGAACAACAATTTTAGTATTCAAAGCTTCTTCAAAAGCTTTTACCATGCCGGAATTAGTTGCAACACCACCTTGGAAAGAAATCGTCGGTAAAAGTTCTTTGCCCAATGCCAAGTTACTCAAATAGTTTCTTACAAGCGCTTGGCACAAGCCATAAAGCAAATCCTCTACAGGATAACCAAGTTGTTGTTTGTGAATTAAATCTGATTCAGCAAAAACGCCACAACGTCCGGCAATTCTTGCAGGATTTTCTGATTTCAAAGCTGTTTCACCAAATTTTTCAATAGGCACATTTAATCTCTGAGCCTGATGGTCCAAAAAGCTTCCTGTACCTGCGGCGCAAACAGTATTCATTGCAAAGTCTGTAACAATACCATCTCTCAAGATAATAATTTTACTATCCTGTCCACCGATTTCCAAAATCGTCTGTACTCCCGGAATATTTGTACTTGCTGCAACTGCGTGTGCTGTAATTTCGTTTTTCACAACATCTGCACCAACGAGCGCACCCGCAAGATTTCTTCCTGAACCGGTCGTACCGACACCTTTCACCTCATACTCGGAAACAGCTTGTTTTATTATTTGCTGCAAGCCATGCTGAACTGCATCAACCGGTTTACCTGCTGTTTTAAGCATATATGAATCAATATACTTGCCCTTTTCGTCAACAAGCGCAAGCTTTGTGGTTACTGAACCAACGTCTATTCCTAAATATACATCCAAACTCATCTTTTACCTTCTTCCCTGTAATCAATCCAATTATACCATAAAGAAAAAGGTTCAATAATTTTATTTCATTACTAATCAGAGAATGTTTTGAATGTTTTTTCAACGTTATCACTGATAACTTTCTTAACAGCATCCATTTCTGTTGCGAGAGCGTTCTGCTCAGTATCAAGTTGTTTTAGTCTAAGTTCAAGTGTTCTGTCTTCCTGCTGAATAATAGATGTTCTTGCATTTATATCCGCAATCGTTTTCTCGTATTGTTGAACTTTGTAATTGTATTCGTTCATTGCATCTTGATATGCAGCTTCATCCGTAACAGTTTCTGTATTCAAAGTATAAACGACACTGTCGTCATCAAATTTTACGGATTTAAAACGACCATTACCATCAGTTTCAAGAAGCGCATGGTTTGTTTCTTCAATCTTTGTTTTTATATAAGAAGCATTATAATATGCCAATTTTTGTTGAGCCTCAATCGGCTTTCCTGCTTCGTCGTATGTTTGCATACTGCTGTATAAATCATACTCATCAGTATAATATGTCACACCGTTCATCTGGAATGAATAAATACCGCTTCCCAAATATTCACCATTTTCATCAAAATATTTTGACATATTTGAATCAGGTAAATCTTTGATAATCTGTGCTAATTCAGCTTTTTGGTCTTTTGTAAGTTCACCAAGTTCAGTCAATTCACAGTTACCTACATAAGCGGGTTTATAAACTGTTGAATAATCGTTCAACTGATTATTTTCAATTTCGTCTTTAACAATAAAGTGCCAAGTTCCGGTAGCATCCTGCCAACCGTGAACATCATCCGTAGACAATAGACCCTTTGATATCGCACCGTCTCTTGCTTTATCAAAATCGTTAAGTGCATTGTCCAATCTTGTATCACGTTCCAAACCGCTCACGCCGACATAAGTTTTTGTACCTTCAGAAGTTGTTACTTGGATAGTATTATCACTGTAATTAATTTGTACCGTCGGAATTTCTTTCGCAGCCAAATCTTCAGTTACGACCTCACCTTTTGTTTGTACCTGTGGATTAGACAAAAGTTTTTGAGCACCGGTATAAACATCAGTATAATAATAGTGATTTACAATATAATTGTAATTAGGGTCAGCCGTTGATAATTGCTGCCAGCTGTCAATAACCGAATCGTTTGTCCCGTCAGAATATGAATACTGGAGTTCTGTGTAATCCGTCGTTTTTGGCGCAGTCGGGACTTCCAAACCAAGAAGCCTGTTAAAAAGGTTTGCACTCTGATTTGCAAGCGCTGTTCTTGCTTGGTTAATTTGTTGACCTTCATATTCACAGTTCGTTTTTCTTGCCGTAAGAGCCAAGTATCTGGCTTGTGATGCTGCCATTCCCATAACGGAATCTCCTATATTGTTTTTTTATTTTTTTAAGACTGTTTTGCTTAAAGTCAACATGAAAAACGGTTAAATAACCTAATTGCTTTAATTTGCAACGAAAAAATCCTCCATCAGGATTAGGAATTGCCCCTCTTTTAGATTTGGTGTAAAATAAAACCTATGAGAAAACAAGTCATTGCATATTTGCACACTCACTGGGACAGAGAATGGTACAGAGAGTTTGAAATCTTTAGAATGCGCCTTCTGAGAGTGTTCGATAACATACTCAACATGCTTGAGAACAATAGAATTCCGAGTTTTTATTTTGACGGACAAGTATCCGCTCTTGAAGACTACCTAAAAATAAGACCGGAAAAAAGAGACTTGGTAAAAAGTCTGATATTTTCGAAAAAACTGTTCATCGGACCATTCTATTGTTTAGTTGATGAATTTTTAACAGACAAGACTTGTTTTCAAAAGAATCTTGAAATCGGAATGAAAACTGCCATCGAGTGGGGTTGCACTGATTTTATCGGCTATCTTCCGGATACATTCGGACACAGCGAAAATGTTGTTGATATTCTAAGAGATTTCGGAATCGATAAATGTATTGTTTGGCGAGGTTGCGGAGATTTTCCTGCTGAATTCAAATGGTGCGGAATGGACACAGTAAACCTTGAAAGGGGCTATTTTCAGGACGTTTTCTCTTTGAAATGTCCTATTGAAGAAAAAGCTCAACTATTGAAAAAGAACCTTGATTTACTCTCAGAAAAATCAGGCGATTACATATTGTTGCCAATAGGAGCAGACCATCTTGGTGTACCACAAGATATTCAAGACCAAATTTTAGCAGTTAACGAAATTTTAAAAGATGAATACAGTATTAAATTGTCTTCTCCTTTTGAATACTTCAAAAATGTTTCTGACAGATTTGAGCAATTCGAGTTTAATCAAGAGCTGAGAGACAACTCAAAAACATTCATTCTGCAAGGTTGCTACTCTTCCAGATTAGACTTAAAAAGATACAATGTTGAATGTTCGCACCTCCTTGATTTGGCGAATCGTTTTGTACAATATACCAAAACCGAAGAAAAATATGATAATTTAATCGAATATGCGTACAAAATGTTATTGCAAAACCAAGCTCATGACAGCATTTGTGGCTGCTCAACCGATGATGTTCATCAGGAAAATATTATTCGTTATAAAAAAATTCAACAAATCGCACAAACAATTATTGACGAACTTAAGTTTGAAACCCGATTCGATGAGAAACAAGTTCTTAATCTTTCTGACAGAGCATTTTCCGGAATAATAGAGTTCAAAACAACTTCCGCTAACGGATTTGAAATAGTTCAAACAAAAAAAGGATTTGACAAAAACTTGCTGACAGACACAGAAAGAATACCTGTTACAGAGGATTATTGCAATATCTACACCTGCCTCGCTGATGTTAAAAACTTAGCACCTAACGAAACCGGATTTATTATGCAAGAAATTTCTGACAGCGATTTGTTTGTTACAAATACTTCAATTGGAAATTCACACATCGAATTAAAAATTCACAACCAAGATATTTATATAAATGACACTCCGTTTTCACTTGTTGATTTTGTTGATTTGGGTGACAGTTATAACAACGGGCCAAAGGCGGATGACAAAGGTTTCCGCTTCAAAGTACTTCGCTCAAAAGCAATACTAAAAGGGCAAAAAAGAGTATCTTTAAAGATAGATTTTGAAGGAAATTGGGATATCATCTCCCTCATCATATCTTTAGATGCAAACTCTTCTTTTTTAAAGTTTGACTTCAACTGGATTAATACCCAAAAGAATCACTTACTTGAGGCTGTATTTGAGCTTCCGACAATGATTAAAGAAGTAAATTCCGAAGATATGGATACGATGATTAAACGCTCATTTAATCCGGAATACAGTATAAGAAAAAATCTTCCACAAATAAAAGGTCTGGAAGCGAAAACAAACACAGCTCCGATGCAAAGAGGATTATTAGTTGACGAGAGCAGGAACAATATCGGAATCGTAACAAAAGGGCTCACTCAGTACGAAGTTTCACGCAACAAGCTGATGGTTCCTATATTGCGTGCAACGGGAGTAATCTCAAACCCGAAGAATCCTGCCCGTACAACTCCTGCCGGACCGCCAATCGAGACCCCGAATTTACAAATGATGGGCGATAACAAAGCAACTTTTTACGTATTTTTCGGGAATCAAAATGCGTTTGACGAAGTCTTGAACCAAGTCTACAATTATTTGATTGTTTAAATATACAAAAAGAGGGGCGGAATGCTTTGCATTCCGCCCCTCTTTTTTAATCTGTCCTAGAACGGCTTAGTTTGATTCAACTTAGCTCTTAATTCTCTAAATCTTGCGATATCTTCCTGTGTTTTGGAAGTTTCTCTAAAC
>CAKVMU010000116.1 GCA_934773085.1 uncultured Candidatus Melainabacteria bacterium | reverse complement strand
CGGCAGAGAAGGTCCGAGCGGTCAATTAGGCGCAGGAGCGGGTTCTTTGGTCGGTGCTGCATCTGGCTTGAAGGGTAATAATCGTAATAAACTTATTGCCGCAGGCGCCGGAGCTGCAATTGGTGCTACTTTCAACGCTCCGATTGCGGGTGCCATATTTATATTGGAAGAACTTATTCATAAGTTTTCACCATCAATTCTTTTCCCAGCTCTGGTGGCAACGGTTACTTCCGCAACTTTTGCGAGACATTATTTGGGGCAAAATCCGGCATTTAATATTTCGCTTCCGTCAATAGAAATGAGTTTCCCGCTGTTGATTGTGTGCGTAGTTTTGGGTTTGCTTTGCGGAGTTTTGGGAGTTTTGTTTTCAAAAACTATTTTCTGCTTCAGTAATGTTTATTCAAAAATAAGAGTTCCGAATTACGTAAAACCGGCGATTGCAGGTTTCTTGACGGGTTTGGCGGGGCTGGTTATACCATACGTTTTGTCTTCCGGAAACAGCATTGTGGAAATTTTGCTTCAAAATCAATTCCCGATAATGCTTGTTTGTTTAATTTTTGCAGTTAAATTTTTTGTCACACCGATATGTTTCTCGTCAGGAGCAGCCGGTGGAATATTTTTACCTATGCTGATGTTAGGCGCATTCTTGGGATATATCACGGGATTTTTTGCCAACCATCTGGCTGATGTCAATCTTATGGCAATTTCGGCATTGGGAATGGCAGGTTTTTTGGCATCCGTTGCAAGGACTCCGATTACTGCGGTTGTGATGGTATTTGAGATGACCGGTGGTTACGAATGTATATTACCGCTTATGTTGGTAGCGGCAATCGCTGATATGACGGCAGAAAAACTTAATCACAAGCCGATATATGCAACTCTTGTAATAAATCAGTTTATAAATTCTCCAAAATTTAAACTCTCAGAAAAAGTGTGTGTGCGTGAAGTTATGAGTTCGGTCAGAGTGTTTAAAACTGATGCCGGAATTTCAGGCATACTGAATGTAATGAAAGAAGAAGGTCATAATGTTTATCCGATAGCGGGTGTTAACGGCAAGTTGGCGGGTATTATTACAAAGACTGATATTGAGGATGTTTTGTTGGATTCGTCAATGAAAAACAGTCCCGTAATCAGAGTTCTTGACCCGACTCCGGTAACAGTTTTGCCGGATGACAATTTGTATACACTATACTACAGATTGCATGCGGAATCTGCTGAATGTGCGATTGTTATTGACAAACAGAATAATGTCTTGGGAATTGTTACACGTGCGGATATCTTGAAATAAGTTTTTCTTTAACCATCTTCATCTCTTCACGGGTTAAAAAAGCGGCGAATCTCATGAATTCGGACATTGCATCTTCGTAAGAATATTGTCCTCTTTCAACTTTTTGCATCCATTCTCTTACTTCACGTGTTAGCATAGCGTAAACCTCAAAGTTCCGTTGTTATCTACAACCTCGTTCCACATGCTTTTCGGACGAACCCAAGTTTTTCCGTCTTTAATTGCTTGGTAAACAATCATATCTTCGAGGGTTTCCGAATGTTTTGCAAACGCAATTATTTTATATATATTGCCTTTATAGTGTCTGTATGTTTTTCCAATTTCTATTTTTTGCATTGTACTTTCTCTTATTTTAGACAAGGTGATTCAAGGATGCTTCTGTCAAATTCATCAAAGCTTTTTATTATCGAATATAATCCATTGATTTTTTCGTAAAATTCAACAGGTTCCATAGATGCAATTGCTACGATTTTTCCTATTTTTGCACTCTTTGCGGCATTGATTCCGGCAATAGCATCTTCAACTACAACACAATCTTCCGGTCTTAATCCGAGTTGGTTTGCGGCTATTAGGAAGATATCAGGAGCAGGTTTCCCAGGGATTTTCCCGTTTGAATAAACGATTTTATCAACATCAAACCATTTATCAAGTTTGAATTCTTCTATATAAAATCCGACATTTTCCCATCCTGCCATTGTGGCAATGGTCATCGGAATATTTTGTGATTTCAAATAATCAAGTAAATCTGTTGCTCCGGGAGCGAGTTTGAATTCTGACGGATTTTCAAGACATTGTTTTCTGTACAAAGCCTCTTTTTCTTGCCCAAGCTCTTCTACCATTTTATCAGAGGCTTTTTTGCCCAAAGCGTATTCAATAATATGACGATTTGTGTGTCCCAACATTTCGTCACGCATTTCGTCATCAGTAAATGCGTATCCTCTGAGTTTTTTGGAATATTCCCGCCAAGCATCATAATGCAGTTTGGAATCCCAAAACAGTGTCCCGTTAAAATCAAAAATTATGCCCTTCATTTTTAAATCTCCTCATAACTAATTATATAATGAGGAAGTTGAAAATCCAAAAATCGTATAGAATTTTGTGAGAAAAGTTGATTTTATATAAATCAAATTTGTTGTATAACAGTAAAAAGTATGTTAATATTAAGTTATGAGGTATACCAATGAGATTTAATATAGACATCGAAGATATCAAATACATTAAAATAACTTACAGAGATTTAAATAATGCTCCTGTAACAATAAAAGCCGCTATCAAAGTTTTTGACGAAAGCGGAATTCTTGCTTGTGTAATGGGGGCTTTGGAACCGAAACCTAAAATCCCGCAAGAGGTTATTTTGAGTTTGGTTTGTCCGGATGGACTTTATAAAACGAAGACTATTCTAAGAAAAACAGAGTTTTCTGAACCGTATTCAATATTGTCGTTGGAACCTCCGATGGCTTTGGAACGTCAACAAAATAGAGAATATTTCAGAATTCCGGTAAAATATGATTGCGTTTATTCTTTTGAGCTCAACGGAGAGGCAAAAGAATATAAGGCAAAAACAATTGATATTTCTGCAAACGGTTTAAGCATTTCAATGACTGAACATGTAATTCCGTCTAATGAATGCCATTTTAAAATAATGATTAATGGTGTGGAAGTCAATACTGAAGCAAGATATATAAGAAGTGAGAAGATTCCGGAAGGATACAGAATTTCATTTACATATACCCAAATTGCGCCTCAAGACAGAGATATTATCTCTCGTGCTTGTATTCACAAACAGCTTGAACAAAGACGCAGAACTGTTTCTTAATATATCTTAACAATAAGACAATTTTGGCATAGCCACGGTTTTTCATGATATAGAAGGAAAAACTATAGGAGGTTGCTATGACAATCGGAGTTTCTTTTCGTGGTGGTGGCGAATCAGCAGGATCTGTTGCGTACAATCGTAATGTTGCAGATCCGCAGCCAAAAGCATCTGAAGTCAGTGGTGTAAACTTTAAGGGGTACGATTATGATTATTATGATTCTCCCAAAAAGAAAGCATCTCCTGTTGGTGTAATTGCCGGATTATTGGTAGCTACAGCTGCCGTGATTGGAGGTTTGGGTTATGCACACAAAGCCAATGTCCTTTCTAAATTGAAAGACGGTAAAATCAAAGATTTGTTGAAAAAACTTACACCGGCAACTGAAAAATGCTATGAATGGTGTGCGACAGTAAAATCCAAATGTGTTCAAACTTGGGATGATGTCAAAGGATTTTTCTCAAAAAAATAGGTGATTAAACTAATCAGCCTTTTGGTCTGAACCAGTTAACAAATTTATTGAAAAGGGTGTCCTGTGGGATATCCTTTTCTTTTATGTCGGAATCAAAAGAAAACTCTTCATCGTTTTTGTCTTCCGTGAATTCAAAGATATCGTTTTCCGGTTCATCTTTTCGTTTTTTGTTTTGTTTCATATACATTCCACCGCCACCCATTCCACCGCCGTCTTTATAGGCTGCTTGGGCTTTGAATTGGTTGATATTATTGCTACTGAAATCAAAAGACATAGCTTTTGCCTCAAGATTTATACATTGCATGTATATTATAAACGATTTTTGAAATTTTTCTAGTGTTTAAGCCGGTTTTCATGTTAAAATCATTTTATTATAGGAGAGAAAATGAAAAACTTTTTGATTTTATTGATGGCATTTATTTCTGTTTCGACAGCATCTGTTATTGCAGCGGATATGAAGTTTGCGCAGGTTAGTGATGCAATGTATTCTGCCGGTAACGAAAAGTCTGCTGAAAATTTAACGAAGATTATTAATGATATAAATAAACAAAAAAATATTAGCTTTGTGGTTTTTACGGGTAATAATATTTCTAAACCGGAGAAAAAAAATCTGGAAGAGTTTTTGGATATTGCAAAGAAATTAAATCCGCCTTATTACGTGGTTTTGGGTAACAAAGATGTTAATAAACAAAAAGATTTGGGTAAGGCTGAGTATATGAAAACTGTGGGAAAAGAAAATCGTGCGCACAGAAAAATAGAGTCTCCGAATTATGTTTTTGAAAAAAATGGTGTTGTTTTTATAGTTGTAGATGGGTCGAAAGAAGTTATTCCGAGCCCTATTGGGTATTATAAACCGGATGTTTTGAAATGGTTGGACGAACAGTTAAGTTTGAACGCAAGGAAAAACGTGGTGATATTACAGCATTTTCCATTAGTTCCGCCGTCTAAAAAGGAAAACAGATATACTTATAAAGCTGCGGAATACCTAAAACTTCTTGAAAGTCACAAAAACGTTAAGGCTGTTGTAGCAGGACATTATAACGTTAATAATGAACAAACGGTTAATGGCGTGTTGCATATCTCTACTGAAAATGTTCCGGCATATAAAATTATAGAAATAATTGATTATGACACCAACAATCCATCGTTCTGGAGTTTTTGTCGTTAGGAGAAAATGTTTTGAGGAAACGAACGGCCGGAATTTTAAATGGTGCGATTGCATCAATCAGTTATGGTACAAACCCTTTATTTGCTTTACCGTTATATATGGGAGGAATCGGTGTTAATTCGGTTCTTTTTTATCGATATGCAATAGCTGTTATTGTGTATGGTTTGTGGCTAAAGCTTGTTAAGAAGGTTTCTCTGAGTATATCAAGAACGGAAATCATCCCTCTATTAGCAATGGGACTTTTGTTTTCTCTATCATCCTTAACTTTGTTTGAGGCGTTTAACCATATTGAGGCGGGAATTGCGTGTACAATTTTGTTCATATATCCAGTGTTGGTAGCAATAATTATGGCTGTTTTTTACAAAGAAAAACTTAGTAAAAGGGTGATATCGGCGATAATTTTGACTTCTCTGGGCATTATTCTTTTGTATAAAGGGAAGCCTGATTCTAACTTGAATTTGGGTGGGGTTTCTATCGTATTTTTATCTGCACTTTTGTATGCGTTTTATATTGTCGGGGTGAAAAATTTAAAGGTATTGAAGCACATCAAATACGAAAAATTGAGTTTTTACGTTATGTTTTTCGGGCTGTTGGTCTATATTTTTAACCTTAAGTTCTGTACTCAGCTCCAGATTATCGACAGACCGTTGTTGTGGGTTTTTGCGATAGCGTTATCAATAATTCCTACAATTATATCGTTAGAAACAATTAACATTGCTATAAAACTCATCGGTTCAACAACAACTGCGATTTTAGGTGCATTAGAACCTTTGACTGCGATATTTTTCGGGGTTGTTATTTTTCATGAACAACTCACCGCAAGAATTGTGCTTGGGGTTATTTTAATTCTTATCGGTGTTTTAATTATTGTAAGCAAAAAATCAAAGCATTCTTAGTTGTTAAATAAAGTTTTTTCTACAAGAGCGCAAATAATGTGACCTATCATAATATGTGATTCCTGTATGATTGGAGTTACATCAAACGGAACTTTAATAATGATGTCACAGAGATTGTCCATTTCGGATTCTTTCTGTCCGGTTAATCCGATGACAATCAGTCCTTTTTTCTTGGCGGCTTCGATAG
>CAKVMU010000115.1 GCA_934773085.1 uncultured Candidatus Melainabacteria bacterium | reverse complement strand
GTGCTTGTTCCAGAGAGGTTTTAGCTCTCGCAAGACAAACCTGTTGGCGAGAATTTGTAACAAATTCCAAATCCTCGGGTTCGATATCACAAACTTCATCCGTTATACGTTTTTTTAGTTCTTGAACTCCCTCACCTGTTTTAGCGGAAATATAATGCACCCCTTCTTTTCTTTCGGAGGTTAAATCGCATTTATTAGCAATAATAATATGTTTCTTAGTTTCCGCCAACTCAAGAATTTCGCTGTCTTCTTTTTGGATTCCTTCCTCTGCGTTATAAACAAATATAACTAAATCCGCATCCTCAATGGATTGTCTTGAATATTCAATCCCAATTTTTTCGACTTTAGAAACATCTTCATCCCCACGGATTCCGGCTGTATCTATGAGTGTTACCGGAATGCCCAAATCAAGAGTTTCTCTCAAAACATCTCTCGTAGTTCCGGCAATATCAGTAACTATGGCTCTGTCCAAGCTTAATAACGCATTAAACAATGATGATTTTCCGACGTTAGGTTTTCCGGCAATCGTTACTGAAATCCCTTGCCTTAGGATGTTTGAAGTGTCAGCATTGGAAAGAACAGAATCAATCTTTGAAATAATGTCATCAAATCTTTCTACCAAATATGAATACTCCGGTTCTTTTACATCTTCCGGAAAATCAATCCCAGCAGTTATTCTGGATAAAACTTCAAATATATCGTTTCTTATCTCACCTATTTTTTCTTTCAAAACCCCTGACAAGTTTTTGACAGAAACGGTTGCAAACTCCTTGGTTTTTGAATGAATAATATCCGCAACGGCTTCCGCTTGCGATAAATCCATTCTCTTATTTAGGAACGCACGCTTTGTAAACTCCCCTCTTTCAGCCATACGAGCACCATTTGCAAGCACAAGGTTAAGAATATTTTTAACTACATTAACCCCACCATGACACTGAATCTCAATAACATTTTCACCGGTATAACTGTGCGGAGCAAAAAACGGAAGCACAATAACTTCGTCAACCTTCTTTTCCCCGTCAATCACCCAACCGTGATTAAATCTGTTTGGCTCAAAATTTGGGTTCGAAAAAATTTTTTGCGCAATTTCAAAAGCCTTATCGCCGGAGATTCTTATAACTCCGACTCCACCTGTCCCAATCGGTGTGGCAACTGCCGCAATTGTATCAAATTCGTCTGTAATGTTCATAGAACAATTATACTTCAAATTTTTGTTTGCGTAAATTAAGCAAGGCTTGCCAACAACAGATTAATCTCAGAGGTCAAATCCTCATTTTGAGTTTTGACAGCATTAACCATAGCTTTCTTAAGAAGGGCTTTCGCTTTATTTGGACTGTTAAACTGTATCATAAGCTCCGCAGCAGATTTATAGTTTTGAGCAATCTCTTCAAGCGCATTTGTTTTTTCGTAATTCTTTACAGCTTCCGCATAATATTTCAATGCTCGATCATTCTTTCTGAATTGAACACAAGCATCAGCCGTATTAGAAAGCACATAACCTTTCATATTATCATCCGCAGTTTGTTCAACGAGTTTGCGAGCTACATCATAGTAATCAAAGGCATTTTCATCATATTTGTCCACAAAAATATTTGCAACTCTTGTCAAAGAATCAGATTGACCAATTAAGTCATCTGTTTTTCCTGCATAAGAAATTGATGTCATGTAATGGTTCAATGCAGGTTCAACTTGATTCACATCATCATAAATTTGAGCCATAGAGAAATGCGCTTTTGACTTAACATTCGTGTCAGTTGTATACTGCAATGATTTGTTATAGCTGTTAAGAGCCTGTACAACAAAATCATTATCGTCATAAATTTTACCTATTTCAAGACAAATTCTTGACTGAGTTTCAGAATCCTTAAGTTCGCCGGCACGATTGAATGCTTCTTTGAAAATAGACATTGCTTTTTGAGGATTGTTTGAAAAAGCTTGTTTTTTAGCTTCCATAAACAAAGACTTCAATCTTGTATCTTGCGGAATAATAGTAATATTCGGTTTTGTCGCAATCACAGCCTGCGCTTGAGTAAATTCCTCTTCTTCTGCCTCAGAAGGAGCGTATTCTTCAAGCTCGATTACGCCTTCTTCCGCTTCAACAGGCGCAGGTTGAATATTTTCTTCAGCCTTCGGAGCCGGAGCTTCTTCTGCCGGTTTTTCTTCTCTTCTTTTTGCCGGCTCATCCGGAAATTTAACCAAAAAGCTTGGATTAATCTCTTCTTCATTATAGCTGTAGTTGATTCTCTGCAAGAATAATGCATCCAACCAATTCTGTACAACTTTTGAATCTTTGTTCAAAGTTTCAGAGATATATCGGTCAAGCAATGATGCAGCAATCTTAAGGTTGCTCTGAATCAAATTCACTTGAGGTTTAGGTTCTCTAACCTGTTGTTCAACAATTTGCAAATAACGATTAACTTCTTCCTCAATATCTTTAGGAGTGGCAATCGCTTTAATTGTGTTTCTAAAATCTTTTAAAATCTGAGCAATGTTAACTTTATTACTTCTTTGAGGCCCTGCCGGAGTTTGTGGAGCAGGAGCACTTTGAGGTATCGGTTGGTAACCGGCTTGCATTGCCTGATATTGCTGAGGGTTAACTTGACGTGTCTGATATGACATGCCGGCAGCAGGAGTCTGAATCGGTTGATATCCAGCAGGATAGGGGTTTGCAGCAGGTGAATATACCTGCGCTCTCGGTTGCGGTTGTTGAACATCCTCAACTCGTCCACGTGCAACTACTTGACGGTTTTGAGGGTGATTTTCACGCTGCTCTTGACCGCTGGAATTGTGACCGTCCTTATCAGGGCCGTCATTTCCTGCGTTATAGTTGCCTGTTCCCCTCTGCGGATAGGGTCTCGGGCGAATTGTATTCATTGTGTTAAACAAATTTTACCGTCCTTCCTTATTAAATATCGGTATTTTTAAGGATTTTCTTGATTGTTTGATAAAAATTTCATCCGTTTGTATGATATTTGTTTAAGGACGATTTTTTAAAAGTCATGATAAAAATAAGACCCCGAAGAATTTTCTCAAAAACAAAAAAAAGGACCCCTCAATGGAGTCCTTTTTAAATCTTTTTCAAAACTTATGACAAGAATGAACTATAGTTTTGTTGCATTGCTGCAATTGTTTGTTCCATAGCTTGGAATTTTTGCTGTAAGTTTGTTTTGTAAGTTGAAACTTTGTTTGTCTGTTTTGTAATCTTTTCCTGCATTTTCTTGATATCAGAATCATAAGTTGATGATTTAATATCAAAGAAACCGGTAGTTGCCGCAAGTGATTGTTCTACCGCATCTTCCATCTTGGTAAGAACACCATTATCACCCGTAAGAATTGCTTTAACTGAATCTGGGTTTTCTTCCAAAGCTTTCAAGAATTTTTCTTCATCAAATTCAAGAGTATTTGTATCTGTTGAAAGATTGTTACCGTCAGCCTTTGCAGTAGAAATACCGATTTCTGAAAGCAACTTGTAGATACCACCGTTCGATACGTTACTTGTTGTAGCATAGTTTGTAAGAGTTCTCTTCAAACTTGTTAAAGAAGATTCTCTCTGCAAATCAGCACCACTGGCAGTTACTTCATCAACCTTATCAATGGCTTCGTTATATGATGTAACAATTGATTTTACTGCATCAACAAGTCCTGATGTGTCTTGTTTAACGTTCAACGTTGTATTTCCGTCATCGTTAGAACTTACTTTCTTCAATGTCAACGTTACGCCTGCGATTCTTGAAATATCAGAAGTAACAACGTTTGAAGTAGATGTCATACTTGTTCCGTTGATAGTAAACTGAGCATTGTCACCCAATGTTTGTGCTTCTGTATACATTTTGGATTTAACAATCTTACCGTCACCATCACGTTCAGTTTCTGTGAAACCCATTACATCAGTAAAGTTACTTGTACCAGCTTCAACGTTGATAAATGATGCACCTTCTTTTTTAGATGTAATATTCAATTTGCCGGTTGCATCATCCCAATATGCATAAGCTTGAGCTTCGTCGTTACTATTGATTTCAGAAATCAATGATGACAAAGTTGTTTTGTCTGTAATTGTAAAGGTTGCATCACCAAGAGTGAATGTACCTGCAGTAATCTTTTCCTGAAAACCGGAATCATCTGATGTCAACAAAGATGCTGTTGTTGCTTTGAACAATGCGTTTGTTGATGTGTAATTGCCGTCATCCCCCTTAACTAAACCTACCAAGGATGTTAGGTTTGTTGTATCGGTTGTAGAACCTACATTTATTGATTTTGATGAATCATAAGCAGATAATTCCAAGAAACCATCTGGATTTACTTCTGTTTTAATACCTGCAGCAGAAAGCTGTGACTTCAAATCACCTAATGTATCGTCTTCGTCAATATTAACAGAGGTTTTAACACCGTCTACATAAACAGTCAAAGAACCTTTCGTAACACCAAGGTTAGAAAGTTTTGTTGTATCATCAGCTACAGCACTTGCTGCATCCTTAGAAGAAGCTTTTGTGTACGTAGCAAGCTTTTGAACCTTGATATCATAAGATTGACGTGAAGCACCTGTTGTTGCAGTTGCCGTAAATATATCTTCATTGGATGAAACAGCCGTGTTTTTACCAAATAAATCGAATGCTCCTCCAAATTTTGTATCTGTTAACTTTTCTATTGCAGTTCTAAGTGAGCTGAATTTACTCTTTGTATCAGTTAAAGTTGTTTTCTTAGTTTGTATTGCCTTTAAGTCAGTCTGAAGCGATGTGATTTTTTCTTGCTTAACTTTTACCAGAGCCTCAACCCATGAGGATGTATCTAAGCCTGATGACAGACCGCTGAACGATATTGACATAAACGAAAATCCTTTTGTTTAATTCCACTATGATATATTATTGTATATATAGATTATAAACCATGACGGCGGGCTTTTCAACCCTTCATTCGCATGATATTGTTACAAAAGTTAACTATTAAAAATATCTCCGTCAAAGTTTAAACCTTTTGCTTCTTTTAGAAGCGGAAAATCATCTATATTGTTCTCTTTCACAAATTTTATCGCCTCAGAACGTGCCAGTTCAAGGATTTTGGAATCAGAAACAATATCAGCAATAATCATATCCGGAAGTCCGCTCTGACGTGTTCCTAAAAATTCCCCCGGACCACGGATTTGAAGGTCTTTTTCTGCGATTACAAAACCGTCGTTAGTTTCACACATTATATTCAGTCTTGCTCTTGTTTCCTGCGATTTTGTACCCGACGAAAGTACACAATATGACTGTAAGTCAGACCTGCCAACCCTGCCTCGTAACTGATGCAGTTGCGAAAGTCCGAATCTTTCCGCATTCTCAATGACAATTACCGTTGCATTCGGAACATCCACCCCGACTTCCACTACAGTTGTTGATACAAGAATGTCGTATTCCTTGTTTTTAAATTTTTCCATAACTTCTTCTTTTTCATCATTCTTCAACTTGCCGTGCAAAAGTCCGATTTTATATTGCGGAAATACGTCATTCTGCCATCTTTCACGTTCCTTTGTTGCCGCTTTCGCAGAAAGAGTTTCGCTCTCATCAATCAGAGGGTACACAATATAAGCCTGCCTTCCGGCATCAACTTCCCTGCGAATAAGCTCACAAATCTGTCTTGACGAATTAGTCATTGTTGTCAGAATCGGTTTTCTGCCTTTTGGAAGCTCGTCAATTATGGTCAAATCCAAATCACCGTTTAGAGTAATCGCCAAAGTTCTAGGAATCGGAGTTGCTGTCATAGTCAAAATTTGTGGATTTTGGGATTTTCTTCTCAATGCCAAACGTTGTTTTACACCAAAACGATGTTGTTCATCAATTACAATCGCACCAAGATTCGCAAAATCAATATTTTCGTGTATCAAAGCGTGCG
>CAKVMU010000114.1 GCA_934773085.1 uncultured Candidatus Melainabacteria bacterium | reverse complement strand
AACGCTTGAGAGTTCTATAGATAAAGCGATTGAATTAAAACCGGATGTAGTATTGCTTTCACCGGCATGTGCAAGTTTTGACATGTTCAAGAGTTACGAACACAGAGGAGATGTTTTTAAAGACTATGTCTTATCAAAATAATGAAATCCCAAATGAAAGAATGAGTACTCAAAATATGCAGTCTGACAGACCGCTCTTGATTGCTGTTATTTTTCTGGTGGTCATTGGGTTGATGTCTATATTTTCAGCCAGCGCTCCAAAGTGTATAGAAATGGGAGTAAATCCTGCGAGATTTTTGGTGCAGCAGCTTCTGGGTGTTATTGCCGGCTTTGTGGGTTTGAAATTCTTAGCGAATTTTCATTATAAAAAATTGATGGCATATACTCTTCCCTTTGCATTTTTTGTAATCGTAATGCTTGTTTTAGTAAAGGTTGCAGGTGTTACGGTTAATGGTGCTCAAAGGTGGATTAATATAGGACCTATGAGTTTGCAACCTTCCGAGTTCGCAAAACCTGCAGTTGTAATGCTTTTGGCAGGTGTGTTTTACAGAAATACCGAGTTGATGGATAACAATAAGATTACGACAGCATTTATTCCGATTTTGATAATGCTTGCGTTTATATATATGCAGCCAAACTTAAGTATGTTGTTATTACTTTTGTTTACGTCCGTTGCAATATATTTGTGCGCAGGCGGTTCGGTACAACTGATTGGATGGGGCGGCTTGGCATTTATTCCTCTTTTACTGTTAAAAGGTTTGAGAGGGTATCAATCTTCAAGAATTACAACTTGGTTGCATCCTGAGGCAGACCCTCTGGGAGCAGGCTATAACATAATCCAGTCTTTGGTTGCGTTTGCATCAGGCGGGTTGTATGGTGTTGGTTACGGAAGTTCGAAACAGAAGCTTGCTTGGCTTCCGGAAGCGCATACAGACTTTATTTATGCAGTTATTGGTGAAGAACACGGTTTTATCGGGTGTTTGCTGATAATTTGTTTGTTTTGGACAATTTTACAAAGAGGATTTATTATTGCCTCCAAATGTCAAGATATGTACGGAAAATTGTTGGCTTTGGGACTGACATTCTCAATCTGTTTCCAAGGATTTTTGAATATGTGGGTTGCAAGTTCATTTGTGCCGGCAACAGGTGTTCCAATGCCGTTTATTAGTTATGGTGGTTCATCAGTTATGGTATCACTGTGGATGGTAGGAATTTTGTTAAATATCTCAAAAGATAACGTGAAAAGAATAAGGAATTATACTAATGTCAGAAACATCTAAGAAGGCGTACTTCGTCACCGGTGGCGGTACGGGCGGACACATTTACCCTGCAATGGCTGTTGCAGATGCTCTGAATGTTGATTCAAAAGTTTATTACGTAGGCAATAAAAAAAATATGGAATTTGAACTTGTTTCTAAAAAGGATTATAAGTTCCTGCACGTAAGTATAAAAGGTATGCCGAGAGGTCTGACTCCGAAATTTTTCGTTTGGGGTATGAAACTTGTTAAAGCAATTTTGCGCTCAGTAAGGTATATCAAAAAATATAAACCAAGCGCAGTCTTTGCAACAGGTGGGTATGTTTCTGCACCGATGATATTTGCTTGCATTATCACTAAAACCCCATATATGATGCATGATTGTGATGCTATGCCAGGGCTTGTTACCAGAAGACTCTCCAAAAGGGCAAAGTTTGTCTCTTTGGCATTTGAAAAAGCAAAAAGATACATCCCGAATAAACACACAATTGTTACCGGAAACCCGATTAGAGATGGTTTTGCAACTTTGAGTAAGGATGAAGCACGTGAAAAACTTGGGCTTGCGAACAAAATTACACTTTGTGTCATGGGTGGTTCTCAAGGTGCGAAATCTATAAATAATACTACTGTTGAGTTGTTGAAAGAGTTTTCGCAAGACTATGGTCTGCAGGTTATTTTTCAAACCGGTAAAAAGAATTTTGCCGGTGTTGTTGAACAATTAAAATTGGTGTATCCGGCATGGGAACAAGATAAAAACCTGATTGTGAAACCTTATTTTAACGATATGATTACTCCTCTCAAAGCCAGTGATATAGTATTATCACGTGCCGGCTCTTTGAGCTTATCAGAGATTTGTGCATCAGGCGCAGCTCCGATATTGGTTCCGTATCCGTATGCAGCAGCAAATCACCAGAGAATTAATGCGAAATGTCTTCTGGATATGGGTGCTTGCGTGTATGTCGAGGATAAAGAATTAGAACCGAATAAATTGCGAGAAGTGGTTTTGGAACTGTTAGAAAATCCTATTAAAATAAATTATCTTCAACAGAATTCTTCTCATTTGGCAAAATATGATGCAACAGAGAAAATTGTTGAACTCCTTAAATCCTGCGCCAATAGTGGGGGTAAATAGGGGGGGGTAAATATATTCGACTGGTTGGTCGAGATTACAAGCTTGGCGTATTTCAGTTGAAGAGTTGAAAGGTTGAACAGTTGAGAAGTTTATTATCCCCTCTCCTTGGAGAGGGTGGCACGAAGTGTCGGGAGAGGGTGAAAAACTGGATTGCCACGTCACTACGCTCCTCGCAATGACGTGGCATATTTGGCGCTTACACTCCAAGAAAGTAGGATGCGGTAAATCTTTGATTTACCGCATCAATAGTCTTGTCATCCTGAATTTATTTCAGGATTTTACAAGCTTGTAGCCACAACCTACCAACCAAAACACTTACCCCCATTTACCCCTGCTGAAGCAAGGTAAAACTTGTAACATTTTATTCCGCTTTCTGTTAATTGACGAAAATATTGATTTGTAATAAACTCCTCGTATGCAAATACGAGTGGTGAAAGAGTTCAGTTTTTTAAATGTATTAGTAGTTTTACTAATCATTAATTTGATTTTTGATATACTCTGTCCAATCCATATTGGGCTATTGCTATTTTTCAAAATTCCCATAAGTAACATGATTTTTTGGGAAAATGGTGATTTATATATACGCTCGGTATTTATTCCAACGTTTATTTCATATTTTTTTACAATTCTTGCAATACCAATAAGTGCAATTGGTTTACTTGTTGAGAGGTATCTCATAAAATGCGGAAGAATATTACCAAAGGAAAGAATAGAGTTTTCAAAAAAGAAGAAAATCTTTTTTCGTATAATTAACTCTGGCGATTCTTGCGTATATAGTTTCATTGGGTGCTTGTATTCATACAATGATACCGTACTCTCCCGAAGAACTTGAACAGCTTAGATATGATTAATAGTATTTCATGTTTACCTCCTATGTTATTTTTGCAAGCTTACTAGAGGTCCAAAACAGCTCGGACACTGAAGTTAGGGTTAAATTATGTTTCAATTATACAGATTTTTGGGCTTTTGACAAAGGTTTGTTACGATACTTTTACATCTAAACCCAAGGTTCAATAGAAATGATGTTTTGAGGCTTATCGGAATGCGCTAAATGCAGGCGGACATTGTCTTTTAGTTTAATTCTTACTGAATTAACCTCACAGCTGAGACAGCACACTTCCTTCACTCTACCAACTCTATACATTATATGTATGATGTGCAATCACAAAAAATCCTCTATGATGTGTATAGACTGGGGAAAAATGTATGGGTAAGTTTTGATTCGTTTTTCCTTCATTAAAAGGGTTAGGTATGATAAATTCTATATTCTTTGATGAATTATATAAACAATTTTCTTGGTATGATTCCGTATTCACACCTGTTGTAAAAAGTTGCAGCAGTGAGTTTTTCTATGACGGTTTCGAGTATAAACTTGCTTCTTTGAGTACAAATATGAATGTACTTTCCCAGAATGAAACTTTCTTTGTTACCAAGGTTAAAATTAATTCTAAAAATGATGTTTATATAAGGATTTCTCAAGATGCTATAAACGTTATTTTGGATAAAGTTTTAGGTAAGAATAACAAGCGATTTGAGCTTACAGAGGTTACGGAGTTGGAAGCTCGTATTATAACTGCTTTTAACGATTTTCTATATGAATCTCTTGCCCCGAATTTTACGATTGAACCTAACCGTCGTTATAATGAGATTCTGCATTTAACCTATTTTGTTAAGAGTGAAGTCTCTGATGCAGCTGCAAAATTTATCGTCTCTGTGCCAAAAGATATTCTTACACCAAAAGAATTGGAAAATAAGCCACCGAGATTTACGGACAGCGACTTTGCGCACAGTCAGGTTGAAGTAAATTTGATTTTAGGAACAACCGTGTTCCCACTTTCTGAAATAAAGAAATTGGATGCGGGTGATATTGTTCTTTTCGAGAACAGTAATTCTTCAGAAATGACTTTGGTGTGCGAAAACATTGTACAAAAATTTAAAGTAAAACCAAATGAAAAAATCATAGAACCTTATGATATGTCGGGAGGAAATGAAATGGATAATACAAATACTAATCTTTGGGATAGTATTCAGGTTGATATGTCAGCAGAGTTTGATAAAGTCAAAGTTACTCTTGGAGAACTTAAGAGTATTGAAGAGGGCTTGATTGTTGACTTGTGCTCTGTTTATGACAACAAAATTTCATTAAAAGTCGGAGGCAAACTTGTTGCATCCGGAGAACTTGTGATTATAAATGACAGATTTGGAGTCAGAATTGAAAAAGTTAATGATTCCGAAGCTCAAACTGCACAAGTTCATGCAGAATCAGAACCGGTAAGCGAAGAAAAACCTGCCGATGATTTTGACTACAGTGATTTTGAAGTAGAAGAAAAAACAGAAGGATAGTTGACTTTTTTTGATTGATTATTAAATCGAAAGAAGAGGTGTTATGGGATATTTAACTAATTTTATAGTGTATACTTTGGCAATGGTCGGGGTTATGGTATTGGCACTGATGGTGTTTAAGAATGCTACAGTGGGTGGTCATAAAGGCAATGCCAAATTTTTGAAGGTTCTTGACACGATGTCATTGGGGCCGAGAAAAACTTTGTATATAGTTTCTGCGGGAGAAGAAAAATTTCTTATAGCCGGTGATGTTGATAAGACGACGTTGATATCAAAACTTAAACAAGGTGCGGGTTATGAAGAAAAAATTTCTGCCATTGCGACAACAGGCGACGAGGATTTTTCAACCAAGAGTTTTAAGGACACGATGAATTCAATGCCTGCAAGGAGCAGTTATATGGACAAGGGGGTTGTGGGAATACATTCGACCCAGAGAGCTCCATATTCTTCCGTTATGAAAAATCTTGCTGAGAGAATGCGTGAAGAAGGTATTGGCAGAAAAACTGTCTTGAGCGGTGATATAGGGAGGAGCGAATAATGGATTCCGTATTAAAGGATATGAACCCTGTATTACAAATGTTGACGGTCATGACGATGTTCTCGTTGTTGCCGTTTGTGTTTTGTTGTATGACATGTTTTTTGCGTTTTACGATTGTGTTTTCATTACTTAAAACCGCAATGGGCGTTCAGGTTCCGCCTTCAATTGTAACAATTGGTTTGTGTATGATTTTGACATTCTATACAATGGGCGGGGTTTTTGAGCAAATGTATCAAAAGGGTTCCATACCATATCAAAAAAATCAAAACTTAATTATGGCGATAGACGAAGGCTCGAAACCGTTGAAAGAGTTTATGCTGAAGCAGACTCGAGAGTCGGATTTGGCGTTTTTCGTAGAATTGAAGCGAAAAACACCGCCAAAATCTCCGGAAGATTTAACGATTTGGGAAGTTGCACCTGCTTATATTTTGAGTGAATTAAAGGTTGCATTCGAAATTGGTTTCATCGTATTTGTACCGTTTATTGTTTTGGACTTGGTTGTAGCGAACATTCTGTTGGCACTGGGTATGTTTATGCTGTCGCCAACGATTATATCTCTGCCGTTCAAATTGTTGATATTTATTGCTGTTGACGGTTGGTCGCTGATAGTTCAAGGCTTGGTTCAAAGTTACAATTAGGGGTGAATATAGAAA
>CAKVMU010000113.1 GCA_934773085.1 uncultured Candidatus Melainabacteria bacterium | reverse complement strand
CATTGATGTTTACCCTCCCTTTAGATTATTGTATAATAAAGAGGTAAATATTAAAAGGTGGAATATGAAATTACTGCTAATCAATGGCGCAAATCTTAATATGCTTGGAACGAGAGAACCCGAAAAATACGGACACACATCGCTTAAAGATATTGAAAACATTGTAATCTCCCGAGGAGAAGAACTCGGAGCGGATGTTGACGTTTGGCAAAGCAACCACGAAGGCGAAATTGTAGAAAAAATTCAACAATCCCGTGGTGTATACGACGGAATTCTTATTAATGCCGGAGGTTACACGCACACAAGTGTTGTAATCCGAGATGCCATTGCAGCCGTAAATATTCCGACTGTCGAAATCCATATGACAAACATACATGCCCGTGAAGAGTTTAGGCATACCTCTCTGCTCACCGGAGTTTGTATTGGTATCGTTGCCGGATTCGGAGTTAATAGTTATATTTTAGCCTTGGAAGGTTTGGTAGAGGAGGTTAAGCGATAGTGTACGAAGAATTTCCATTTGAGCTGGATGATTTTCAAAAAGAAGCGTGTGATTGTATTTCGGACGGCAAAAGTGTTGTAGTTTGCGCTCCAACCGGAGCCGGAAAAACTGTTATTGCAGAGCACGCTATTCACTGCGCCTTAAAAGCAGGTACAAAAGTTTTTTACACAACGCCCCTTAAGGCTCTATCCAACCAAAAATTCAACGATTTTTCCGAAAAATACGGTTCCGACAAAGTCGGATTGCTAACCGGCGACACCTCAGTTAACAGAGGGGCGCAAATCGTTGTAATGACAACTGAAGTTTTCAGAAATATGCTCTACGGTACAAACTTCGGCTCAGTTTCTGACAACTTGAAAGATGTGAGATACGTAATTTTGGACGAAGTTCATTACATGAACGACGAACAAAGAGGAACTGTTTGGGAAGAAAGTATCATCTACTGCCCAACAAATATCCAAATAATCGCTCTCTCTGCAACCGTTGCGAATGCTGACCAACTCACAGAATGGATAAACACTGTTCACTCAAAAACAGAGCTTATTAATACCGACTTCAGACCGGTTCCACTAAGATTCTTTTACTTCGATTCATCCCAACCGCACACAATTTTGCCACTCTTAACTCCGTCAGGAGCTCTTAATAAAAAAATCAAACCGGAGAAAAAACAATTCCGACACGGGAAACCGGTGCAGAGAAAATACACGGCAAAAGACGTTATAAGAGTGTTGCACGAAAAAGATATGCTTCCTGCAATTTACTTTACTTTTTCAAGAAAAAAATGTGATGAGCAAATGGAACGCTGTGCAGATTTATGCTTAGTCACTCCAAATGAAAAGAAACAGATTCAGGAAATAATTGATGATTACATAGCAGAGAATCCGTATTTGTACAAAAACAAGCATATTGAATACTTGTTACAAGGGGTTGCTTCACACCACGCAGGATTACTGCCGGGATGGAAAATGCTCGTAGAAAAACTGTTCCAAAAAGGTCTAATTAAGGTCGTTTTTGCAACAGAAACTCTTGCTGCTGGTATAAACATGCCGGCTCGTTCAACAGTCATAAGCTCCATAAGCAAACGAACAGACAGCGGGCACAGGACACTCACTCCGTCTGAATTTTTACAAATGTCAGGCAGAGCAGGAAGACGTGGAATGGACGAAGTTGGTTATGTCACAATCGTAGGTTCGGCATTCCAAACTCCGGAAGAAGTTGCAGAACTGGTACTTAGCGATGCAAACCCATTGGAAAGCAAATTCTCACCAAGCTATTCTATGGTTCTGAACCTATTACAAAGATTTTCTCTTGAAGAAGCAAAAGAGCTCGTACTCAAAAGTTTTGGGTATTTTTCTTCTACAACCAGAATTGAACCGTTCTTGGCTCTTAAAGCAATAAACCAACAGAAAATCGACGAATGTAACGATTTTGTTTGCTACTGTAAGCGCTCGAATGAAGATTTGCTTGAATACAATAAGATTCGTGATATGTACGTTCAAAACAGAAGAACTTTTAAAACTATAAAGAAACAAGAGCACAAAAAGAATCGTCCGCTGAGTCCGGAAGTTCTTGATTTCGGTAACAAAACAAAAGAACTTTTAGAAAGAATGCATTCTTACGAGTGCGATACTTGTAAATTGTTCAAAAAACATATGAAGACAATCGAAATTCTTCAGAGATTTATGGCAAAACAAAAGGTTTTGGACAAAGAAATAGAAAAACAAAAAGATATATTCTGGAACAAGTTTCTTGCGCACAGAGCTGTGTTGCTTGATTACGGATACATTAAAGATGATTATCCGACCTCCGAAGGGGTTACTATTTCTCAAATCCGTTCAGAAAACGAATTATTCCTAGCAAGAGTCATATTCTCCGGCGTATTGGAAAGTCTTACTCCGGCTGAACTTGCCAGTGTAATCTGCGCTCTTACAACAGAGGATATGCGAGCAGATTTGTATTCTCAAATACCGTTCACCACAACTGTTAGAAAAACTCTAAATAAAATAAAAGATATAAAACGGGATTTGGAGAAAAAACAAAAGAACCACGACGTAGAAGACCCTATGTACATAAACGGATTCTATTCCCCGCTCATCGAGATGTGGGTCAATGGTGCAGAATGGGAATCAATTATCGATCAAGTTGATATGGGCGAAGGTGACATTGTAAGATGCTTCAAACGTGTTGTGGATGTCTTAAGACAATTCTGCACAATACAAAATATTCCGGAAGCTTTGGTATTTACCGCAAGAGAAGCAATTGAACAAATTCAAAGAAGTCCTATTGATATAGACTAAAAAAAAGCTCCTTTAAAAAGGAGCTTTTTAATTATTATTCTTCTTCTGAAGACTCATCATCATCTTCTTCTTTTTTTATAATCTCTATGACGTTTTTTGCCATTTCTTTTGCAATAACACTTCTTGTTGACTCCGGACAATTTTGAAGCAAACTTATCGCTGTTCTTAAAGTTGCATCCAAATCATACCAACGACCTTTTTTTGTAGTTTCAAGAATATCCTCTGTCGCAGAAATGATATCTTCCACTGATTCATACTCAGAACTTGAAATATTATGCTCTGTAATAATCTTAATAAGATTAAGTGCAATCTTAATCTGAGTTTCGTCATCTGATTCTTCCAGAGTTTTCATTGCAGAAGACAAAACAGGATCCTTGTCATACCAACGTCTGGCATTTGTTGTAAATTCTTCTTTCATAAAACCCTCCGTAACACTATAGGTTAAATTATACAATATTTTTTTTGTTTTGTATATAGTTTAACCACTGAGAGCTCTTTGATACATCAAACGTTTTCTCAAAGCTAACGGAAGAGTCGCTTGCTGTATCATATCATCAATCATATTTGTAATATTTGATTCCACATCAGATACACGTCTTACTACAGTTGTTACATCGCTAAACAACTTTGATATTATCAAATCTAAATCATCCGTACTTTCTATTATTGAATTTCTATTCAACAGTTCCGCCATCTTACTCTCCGTCGTTAAATCTCGTATATATATAAAGTAAAACAACAAAAACGAATTTCACGGTTAAGATTTTTGTTTACATTTGTTAATAATCTCTCAAATATCTGACAAAGTATGATGAAACCGCAGGTATTGCCGCAAGCACAAGAAGTGTATTCATTATTCCGTAATTTTGAGCCAATGCTCCTAAGAAAGACATACAAAGAGCTACAATACCCCAACAGAACCCGTTAACAAATCCGGCAACAATACTTTTATACTGAGGTAATGTCTTTTGTGACCAAACTAAAACAACCGGCTGTGCCAACATCGTTGTAAAACCAATTAACGTAAACATTACAAGTGAAAATACCGGCATGGTTTTGTACGTTAGCGCAAAAACTAACATCATCGGCAACGTACCCCACATAGAAATATATACAACTGGCTTTGAACCAACTATCTTTTCCAATCTCGGACTTAAAAACGAACCGACTGCCCCTCCGAAAACAAATAAAAAGAGTGCAAAACCGATATAAAAAGGTTTATATCCCATTGATTTCCATAAGAAAGGTAACAATATACAAGAACTGTTTGTTATCAAGGATTTCATCATAGCTATTAACATCAACAAATCCATCTGTCTGTTAGACAAAATTTCTTTGAAAGATTTGAAGAATTCCTTATGCTCCGGCTTCTTTTCGGTCAAAGAAAGCTTCGGCACGCAAACAAACATCATCGCCGCAAGAAACAAGCCAAGTATTGATGTATAAGAAATCTTATCCAATCCTGCGACTTGCGTAATATACGTTGCAAGCAATGGCCCAAGAGCAAAACCAAACGAACCCATACTTACAAACAAACCCATATTATTTGAACAATCTTTGCCTGAAAAATGTGTCACGAATCCAGTTGATTGCGGGTGAAAGAAGCTTCCGCCCAAACTCCCCAAAATCATAAACAAAACAAGTACAGCTACATTTGGTGCAGATGGCGCCAGCGGAATAAATACTGATGCAAGAATAACACCCCAAAACACAAAAAATCGTTTCAAAATGTTATCCGCAAAAAATCCAAAAATCGGTTGGAGCATATTTGAACAAATCTGAGCAATTGCAACAAGTACGGTCGCTAATGCCATTGTAAAACCTAATTTTGCCGCAATAAAAGGCATAATCGGATTCAAAAATCCTCCATAAACATCACATACAAGATGGGCTAAACTCAGCCATACAATTGCGGTCGTACCATTTTTTACAAACCTGTTCATTACTTCCTCCACAACAGAATTATATTGCAAGCACTTAACGTAATCAAATATTCGTACAAAAAAATGATAAAAAATCGCTAAATTACGTTATAATGGAATTATGGGTTCAGAATCGGAAGATAAAAGTTTAAAAATGGTTGGTTTGGAACTCATGTTCCTTACCCCTGAAAAATACAGTAATGCTCTTGGCATTACTGCAGTTGAGCTTGCTAAGTTGGTCAATCTTCCGCTCGATGAAGTCAAAAAAAAGCTACAAATTCTAAAAGATAAAAATATTGTCAGAGTCAGAGGCATTAACCCTAAATACTGGCTTTTTGACGAATACAACTTTCAAAGACTTGACGACGATGACGAGATATTCCATCTCTTATGTAATTTTGAAGACGTTGACTTTGATAAATATTTCACATACAAGTAAGCCCGCAATGCAGACACAAAACCTGCTGCAGCGATATCTGAACGTACTACGCTTTTTACTTTATGTATATTGTTAAGTTTTGTAACAATATATACTTTGTATTGAAATTTTATAACGCAGAATTACTTTATATATATGTAAGCATTAAACAAACACGAGACAAACTTAAACACACACATAACCTTTCATACAACCTACACACTAACCTTCTACACACATGAGGAATTAATGAACAAGATTCCAAGACCTTTCTTTTTAAGAAAGGCTTTTTTTTGTGCTACGCACGTAGACCAACTGGCGGGTGACAATAGCAAAACTACTAGCTAAAACTAAAACACCAAGTCACCCTTTTGAACTGACGACAAACCCGAATAATCGGTGTACAGTAGCCGGAGTGAAGCCCGACTCGGCTCGTGTTGGCGAGGCGAAAAGGGCGGAACTCGACGATTGCAGTGCTACGCACGTAGACCTTGGGTCGGGAGACAGCGAAAAAAGTACTAATAAGAAAACATAACTACCAGTCTCCCTCTGGGTGAACCTACTTGACCAAAGTCTTCAACATATGCTACGCACGTAGACAACTGGCGGGTGACAATAGCAAAACTACTAGCTAAAACTAAAACACCAAGTCACCCTTTTGAACTGACGACAAACCATAAAGACTCTTCAAACTACGCACGTAGACCAACTGGCGGGTTACAATAGCAAGAATTATTCTCTACATATTCATCAACAAGTCAAAAATACCTTCTGAGTAAGTCGGATGAGCAAAACATGTTCTTTTTAAGTCTTCAACCGTTATATTGTTTTGCATTGCAATCAAAACTTCATGAA